>NZ_JBSFBM010000237.1:0-10868 GCF_053592955.1 Micromonospora sp. NPDC002411
CTCCACCCGCGCGGGGCTTCACGTCTCCGGCCCCCCTTCTCCCTAAGTTACGGGGGCAATTTGCCGAGTTCCTTAACCACCCTTCCGTCATATCGGGACGTGCCGGACGTCACGCTATGCTGCGATGGATTCTGCCTCCGATGGACCGGGAGTGGCGTGTGAGTGTCGCGTTGGTGACAGGGTCGGGTGGCCTGATCGGCTCCGAGGCGGTCCGGCACTTCGCCGGCCTCGGCCTGGACGTGGTCGGCATCGACAACGACATGCGCCGGTACTTCTTCGGCGAGGACGGCTCCACCTCGTGGAGCCTGGAACGGCTCGGCCGTGACCTGGGTAACGCGTACACACACTTCGCGGTGGACATCCGGGACCGGGACGGTCTGGAGCAGGTGTTCAAGAAGTACGGCTCGGACATCGCCGTGGTGATCCACAGCGCTGCGCAGCCGAGTCACGACTGGGCGGCCAAGGAGCCGTACACGGACTTCGACGTGAACGCCGGCGGCACGCTCAACATGCTGGAGAACACCCGCCTGCACGCGATCGACGCACCGTTCATCCACTGCTCGACCAACAAGGTCTACGGCGACCGGCCGAACAGCCTGCCGCTGGTCGAGCTGGAGACACGGTACGAGCTGCCCGAGGACCACCGCTGGTACCAGGGCATCACCGAAGAGATGTCGATCGACCACTCGCTGCACTCGGTCTTCGGCGCCTCCAAGGTCGCCGCCGACGTGATGGTCCAGGAGTACGGGCGCTACTTCGACATGAAGACAGCCTGCTTCCGCGGCGGCACGTTGACCGGCCCGGCCCACTCGGCGGCCGAGCTGCACGGGTTCCTGGCCTACCTGATGCGCTGCGTCATGGAGGGCCGGACGTACAACCTGTTCGGCTACAAGGGAAAGATGGTCCGCGACGCGATCCACTCCCGCGACGTGCTGAGCGCGTTCGAGGCGTTCTTCCGGGCTCCGCGATCCGCGGAGGTCTACAACCTCGGCGGCGGGCGGCACTCGAACACCTCGCACATCGAGGCCTTCCGGATCGCCGAGGAGATCGCCGGCCGCGAGGCGCGGATCAACTACGTCGAGCAGAACCGCACCGGCGACCACCAGTGGTACGTCAGCAGCATGGCCCGGTTCGAGGCCCAGTACCCGGACTGGAAGATCACATACGACGTGCCGATGATCCTGCGGGAGATCTACGAGGCCAACGTGGACAAGTGGGTCCCCCAGCCATGACCACGTCGCGGACCAAACGCAACGTGCTCGGTGTCCTGGTGGACGCCACCGACTACGCCACGGCAACCGACGCGGTCGTGACAGCGGCGCACGAGCGTCGTCCGCTTGCGCTGACCGCGTTGGCCGTGCACGGTGTGATGACCGGGGTGCTGGACCCGGCGCACAACGCGCGGCTGAACTCCTTCGACGTGGTCACGCCGGACGGGCAGCCGGTGCGTTGGGCACTCAACCTGCTGCACAACGCCGGCCTCACCGACCGGGTCTACGGGCCGACGCTGACCCTGCACGTGCTGTCGCGTTTCGCCGACGAGGGCCTGCCGGTCTACCTGTACGGCTCGACCGAGGAGACCCTCGCCCGGTTGATCCCGGCCCTGGAGCGGATGTTCCCCGCCCTGAAGATCGCCGGGGTGGAGCCGTCCAAGTTCCGCGCCGTCGAGCCCGGTGAGGACGCCGAGATCGCCGACCGGATCCGTTCCAGCGGTGCCCGGCTCGTCCTGGTCGGGCTCGGCTGCCCCCGCCAGGAGGTCTTCGCGTACGCCATGCGTCCGCTGCTCGACATGCCGCTGATGGCGGTCGGCGCGGCCTTCGACTACCACGCCGGGCTGCTTCGCAAGCCGCCGCCGTGGATGCAGCGTGCCGGTCTGGAGTGGTTCTGGCGTCTCGGGCTGGAACCGAAGCGGCTCTGGCGCCGGTACGTCATCCTCAACCCGGCCTACCTGAGCCGGCTGGCGGCGCAGAAGGTCGGCCTCTGGAAGGCCCGCCCGCCGGCGCCGGCCCACGAACGGCCAGTCACCTTCTCGGTCTGATCCTGTACGGCGCGAGGCCCCACCCGATCTTCCGGGTGGGGCCTCGGTCGTGGGAGACCGCTCAGACGGTCAGGGTCCAGGTGTTGATGTAACCGGTGTCGGCCGAGTAGGTGTCGCGGACCTGGAGCCGCCAGGTGCCGTCGGCCGCCTCACCGGACACGTTGACCGAGTACGTGGCGTTCACGTTGTCGGCGCTGTCCGAGGTGCTGCTGTTCTTCAGCCGGTACGAGCTGCCGTCCGGGGCGAGCAGGTCGATGACCAGGTCACCTCGGTAGGTGTGCACGATGTTCACCGCCACCGTGGACGCCGAGGAGGCGTTGCGACCACAGCCGGAGATGGTGATCGAGCTGGTCACCGCCGCGCCGGCGTCCGGGATCGACACGTCGGTGCCGTTGGTGCCGGTGCAGCCGGTGGGCGGCGGGGTCGTGCCGCCACTGCCCACGTAGAGCAGCAGGTTCGGCGAGCCCGAGCCGACGTTGCTGATCACGTTGGGGGTGGCGTTGGCGACCAGTTCATTGCGTACCTGGGCCGGGGTCCAGCTCGGGTTCGCGCTGGCCAGCAGGGCCGCCGCCCCGACCACGTGCGGCGTGGCCATCGAGGTGCCGCTGATCGTGTTGGTGGCGGTGTTGCTGTTGTACCAGGCCGAGGTGATCGACGAGCCGGGCGCGAAGATGTCCACGCAGGTGCCGATGTTGGAGAACGACGAGCGGGCGTCCGCGCTGGTCGTCGAGCCGACCGTGATCGCCTCGGTGGTACGCGCCGGTGAGACGTTGCAGGCGTTCGCGCCGTTGTCGTTGCCGGCCGCCAGGCCGTACGTCACACCGGACGCGATCGAGTTGCGGACGGCGTTGTCCAGCGAGCTGTTCGCGCCGCCGCCGAGGCTCATGTTCGCCACGGCCGGCTTGATCGCGTTCGCGGTGACCCAGTCGACGCCGCCGATCACACCGGCGTTGGTGCCACTGCCGGAGCAGTTCAGCACCCGTACGCCGACGAGTTGGACGCCCTTGGCCACGCCGTACGACGATCCTCCGACGGTGCCGGCGACGTGCGTGCCGTGCCCGTTGCAGTCGTCGGCCGACCCGCCGTCCACGGCGTCGTAGCCGGAGGTGGCCCGGCCGCCGAAGTCGTTGTGGGAGAACCGGATGCCGGTGTCGATGATGTAGGCGTGCACGTTGCTCGCCGTGTTCGGGTAGGTGTAGGAGCTGTCCAACGGCCGGTTGCGCTGGTCGATCCGGTCCAGGCCCCAGGAGGGCGGGTTGGTCTGCGTTCCGGAGATCGAGACGGTGTGGTTCTGCTCGACGTACGCCACGGCCGGGTCGGCCGCGATCCGCGCCGCCGCGCTCGCGCTCACCTTGGCCTCGAAGCCGCGCAGCGCCGCGCCGTAGGTACGGGCGACCGTGCCGCCGTGGCGGCCGGAGAGTCGCTTCGCGGCGTCGCCGACCCGGTCCCGGGCCACCGCGCTGTCCTTGAGTACGACGATGTAGCTGTCCGGCACGGCGGTGGCGCCGCCCGCGGCCCGCACCACACCGACGGGTTCGGCGGCCAGGGCCGGGGTGCCGACGGCCAGCACGGTCGCCGTGACCACCCCGATCAGTACGGACCTTCGTGGAAGACCCATCTCCTACCTCCCTCTGACCGGCGGCGGAACGTGACGCCGGTCCCAAAATCAATCGACGCATGCCGATCCAGCTGAGGGTAGATCAGCCGTCGGGCACTTGAACATGTCGAAACGGCCATACCTTCGGGTGATGACCCCCTACGGGCCCGACGTCCGGGGCGAACAGGGGGCTGGCCCGGATTCGCCAGGCGTCGATCCGGGAAAGACTCTCGAACATGGAGAGTCAGCTCACCATCCTGTTCCCAGTCGCCGCCGCCTGGTTGGCTGCCGGTGTCGTTGCCGACGGCCTTCCTCGTCTCCGCAACACCCGCGCACTTCGTCGGCGTACCGGATGGTTGCTGGTTCTGACCCTCACCGGGCTGACACTCACCGCGGCCGTGCTCGTCGGCGGTCTGCTCAGCGCCGGCTCCGCGCCGGTCGACCGGGCCGCCGCCGGGCTCACCCTGGCCATCGGCCCGGCGCTCGTGGCGTCGGTCTGCTCGGTACGACGGATCCGCCGGCTGTGGGCCGGATCGGGCGCCTTCGCCAACGCTCCCGCCACACCCGCGCCGCACGGGCTGCGTGCCGCCGCGGCCCACCCGCTCGTCGGGTTGCCCCTTCAGGTGGCCGCCCTGGCCACGGTGCCGGCGGTGATCGCGGCGATCGGCACCGACCTCGGGGCCGACCCCAGCGTCACCGGGCCCGCGATCACGGTGGGCGCGCTCGCGGTCGCCGCCATCGCGGTCCGGCACGCGCTGCGCCACAGCCGCCTGGCCGAGCGGGCCCAACCGGACGCCGCGCGGTCAACGCGGGCGGCTGGCCCCCTGCACGTATAGCAACTCCAGGATCGCCCTGGTCGCCTCGAACCAGCGGTCCAGCCAGTCCTGCGAGGGCAGGCTGCCCTTCGGCGGCAACTCCATCAGCAGGCCCCGCAGCAGCGGGTGGTCGGCGAAGGACTCGGTGGATTCCATCGGCCACCCGGTAGGCGGGAACGACGGCTCGATCAGCGGATTCGGGTCCAACGAGGGCAACGAGAGCGGAGGATCCGTCGACTCGGAGGATCCATCCCGCCCGCTCAACTCCTGGTCGGTCGAGACCACCTCGGTCAGTACGGTGTCCCGACGGGCGCCGCGGTACTTGCCACCGAACCGTTCCGGCTTGGCCGGACCGTTGGTGAGGTTGTCTGAACCGATCGTCGTCATCCGTCTCGCCTACTCGCTCGGTTGCGGGTCGGTGCGGCGGGTCGTCGACCAGTGCCGTACCGCCCGGTTCAACGAGACGGGCGCGTTGTGGCGACGGGATCGCCCACGGAACCTCACCGACACCTCCAGCCGACTGTCCGGAGACGGCGAAGGCCCCGCCCGGTTGGACCGGACGGGGACTTCGGTTGACCAATCAATCAGACCGCGCCGAACACACCACCTCGGGTGCCGACGACGAAGGCGTGCCAGTCACCGGGTGCGAAGACCAGGGCTGGGCCCGCCTTGTCCTTCGAGTCCCGCACTCCGACCGCCCCCGTCACGTACGCCACCTCCACGCAGTTGTCACAGTTCGGCCCGCTCTTCGAGCTCTTGAACCATGCTGCCTGCGTCAGGTCCACGGGGAACCCCTTGGTCGCCATTTCCACAACGGCTCCTCTGCCAGTTTTGCGATGTGTGCGACGGACTCCTCCGGACGTATGGCCGCAGCGCGGATGTGATCGAAGATGAAGCTGTACTTCTGTAGTTCGTCGCTCTTCTCGAGGAAAAGCCCACCCGTGGCGTTCTCCGCGTACACAACATCCGGATCACCGGGCTCAGGGAAGCTGAGGATCGTGAACGTGCCGTCCATGCCGGCGTGCGCACCCACCTCGAAGGGCAGGATCTGCAGCGTCACGTTCGGCAACTCGGCCACCTCGACCAACCGTCTGAGTTGGCCGCGCATCACCTCGTCCCCGCCCACCGGCCGACTTACCACCGCCTCATCGAGCACCACCCACAGATCGACCGGATCGTCCTGGGTCAATAACGACTGACGGCCCAGACGGACACGCACCCTCTGGTGCACCTGATCGGCGGTGAAGTCCGGCCGAGCGGCGCGGATCATGGCCCCGGCGTACTCCTCGGTCTCCAGGAGGCCCGGCACTACCTGCTGTTCGTACGCCCTTATCGAGCTCGCCGCCGCCTCCAGCCCGACGTACGCGCCGACGAGCACCGTGCTGTACGGATGCCACCAGCCCTTCTGGCGGGCCTCCCGTGCGATCTGCACGAGCTCGTCGCTCTCGGCGCCGACCACGCCGTAGATCCGCAGCATGTCCCGCACGTCGCGAGGGGTGGCCGTGGTGTGGCCGGTCTCGATCCGGGAAACCTTGGACGCCGAGCACTCCAACTGCTCGGCGACCACCTCGATGGTGATTCCGGCGGATTCCCGCTGGCGGCGCAGCTCGGCACCGAGCCGCCGCCGTCTGATGGTCGGACTGCGCCGCTCACTCATGGCGCAACCCAGGAGTCAGTGGTCCCCGCCGCTGGCTGCTCGACCCCACTCGGGCTACCTCCGGTAACGCGCCACTGGGTGACACCCGCCGGGGGCGCGACCGTCGACCGGCGAGCGTTCGCGACGAGGGGAGTGGTGCCGGTCCTCGGCCGGCCGCGACGGGCGAAACCGGCCCCCAGTGTGCCGTCCGGACGCGGATGGCTTCAATAGGCCTTTCGCGCGACACGCTCATGTATCGGCAAAAGTCGACGTGCAACTTGCATGAAGCACGTCCCTGATGCACTCTGTCCGTATGGCACGGATCACTCAGCGTCTCCGTTCGCTCCCTCGGAGTGGTGACCCCACCAATCCGGGGAAGCTGGGCACGACGCGGGCCCGGCCGACGACACCGAGACCTGCTCCGGGGTAAAGACCCCGCCGCTGCAAGCCGGCAAGCTGCGGCGGCGGGCGCGGTTCCCGGAAGCAGTCGGGTGGTGGTCGGGTGGCGGCACGTCACCAACGGAGTACGGCCCGACCACCGCCATCCGCACCACCGGTTCACGAGGCACGACCCCGTCGCCGGCCGAGACGTCCCCCGTTCAGGCACCGCCGGCAGCCCGCCGGCCAACCCTCCCCAGGAGCCCATGTGCTTCCCCGCACCGGTGACGTACTGCACGTGACTCGCGCGGCGAGTGTCCAGTTCCTCAGGCCGATCAAGTTCCGGGTGATCCGGGTGCTCGACTGGCCCACCTATGACGGCTGGCTCTGGCTCGACGGCTACGAGTTGAACGCCGCGGGCGACGCGGTCAACCGACGTTCGATCTTCGTCCAGCGGGCAGGGCTGCAACAACTGCAGGCCGCCCCCGAGCCCCGTCCGCACACCGTGCGGGCCCGGCGACCGGTTGCCCGTACCCCAGTCCGGGTGGGCTGACCGGCCCGATCCGCCGCCGGTGGGCGTGCCGCCGCCATAGAATCGGTACGCCCACCCCGGCACAGTTCCACCCGCACGTCCAGGACCCTGACCCTGGGATGGTCATGGTCAATCAGCCCGCCCTCCGGCGGCCCCACCGCTCCCGTATCGCCTACGCATTCGGACTACTGGCCCTCCTCGGGGCGATGGCCACAGCGCTGGTCCTCCTCCGAGACCCGGCGATGTCGTCCACCCGGCTGACCGCGCCGGTGCCCGCACCGGAGATCACCGTGGTCGACGCCGACCCTTCGTCGGACGAAGATCCATCGGTGTACGACGAACCCGGCTGGATCGGCGCCGACGCTCCCGCCGACCACGCCAAGGCCGCCGATCCGACCGGGCCGGTGGCCGGCCACGGCGCCGGCGGCCAGTCCGACGGCCGTCAGGAGCTGACCGAGGCGGCTCCGGCCGGGCACACCGCCACCGACGTCCGTCGGTCCCTGTTCTGGTCCGGGATCTTCGGTCTCACGATCTCGCTGGCTGGCCTCGGCATGGTCGGTACCCGCCGCCGAATGTGGTGACCACCGGTCACGGCGTGCTCGTCACCGTGGGGGTCGGCGTGGTCGGGCTCGCCCCGGTGGAGGGCCGGGCCTGGGACACCACCAGCAGCACCTCGTCGTCGGTCGGCACCGGCGTGCCCGCCTCCGGTTCGGTGCCCACCACGGTGCCCGGCGGCAGTTCCGACGGGCGGTACACCACGCGGTAGGCGAGGCCGAGCCGGTTCAACAACCCCTCGGCGGTGGCCTGCGGCAGGCCGGCGAGCGGTGGCACCGGCACCTCGTCCGGTGCCGTCGTGGTCGGCGAGCTGCTCGGCGACTCGCTGGTCGGTGCCGCCGAGGTCGGGGACTCGGTGGTCGGCGCGGCACTTGTCGCACTGGCCGGCGGGAGCGAGGGGGTAGGCCCCGGGTCGTCACGGTCGTCGTCCTGGTTGGCGAGCACCAACCAGAGCGCTCCGCCGAGGAGACCGGCGAGCAGCAGCCCGAGCACACCCCAGAGAATCGGCAGCCACCAGCGTCGGCCGCCCTGTTCCTCGACGTACCAGTCAGCGGCGTCGGTCGGTCGGGACGGGCGGACCTCGGCCCGCCCGGACCACGACGGCGGTATCTGCGCCGTGCGGTCGGCGGGCGTGCCGGTGGACCGATCGATAGGCATGGTCTCGTCGGGTGACGGATCGGGACGCGCCGGGACGGTTCGGTCGAGAGGTGCCGTCTCGTCGGGCGACGGATCAGGACGGCGGTCGATGGGTGCCGTCTCGTCCGCACCTGCTGTGGGTCGGGTCGGTGGCGATGACTCCGGCCGGTCGGCGGTCGGTGGCAGGGCTCGGGTCCGGTCGTCGTCGTTCTCGTCGGCGGGAGGCTCCTGGCGGTCGTTGCTCATCGCACGTCCCTTCCCCGAACCGGACGGGCGTCATGGCCCTCGACCGTCAACCTAGTCGCCCACGGCGCCATCGGCGGGGATCAGCGTGCCGAGCCGCGCCGGAGCCGGCGCGCCGATCGGTGCGGGAAACAGCTCAGGGGGTGGGTTTGGTGGTCGGCTGTTCGACGCCGTCCGTCCCACACCAGATACTGACCTCGTCGTTCCATCGGGCAGCGCCGTCCTCGGCCGGCTCCTGCCGAATGACCTTTCCGCTGCGCCCACTGGCATAACGCGGGTAGAGGCCCTTTTCGATCAACTCGTTGACGGCCTTGTCGCAGTTGTCCCCGACCACGTCCGGAACCTCGGCTGCCGGCGCTGGCCCCGCAACCTGAAGTTGCACTGTCGTACCCCGGGTGACCTCGGTGCCCACCGCCGGCGACGTGTTCTCGACCGTACGGCCGGTGCCGCCGCCGAAGACCAACCGCCAGCCCAGCCGCTGCTTTCGCAACAGGTCCCGGGCCTCGACGAAGTCGGTACCGATCACCGGCGGCACGGTCAGGCCGGTCCCCTTGGTCGCGCTGGCGGAGGTCCGGACGGCCGACGGTGTGGCCCGCCCGGTGCTCGGCCGGGGCGCGGTGGCCCGACCGGTCGGCGAACCACTCAGGCTCGCGACGGCGAGGGGATCCTCCGAGGACGTGCCGCCGTCGCCGGCCAGCAGCCAACCACCTGTCGCGCCGACCGCAGCGAGCAGCACAGCGGCCAACCCGCCACCCAGCAACACGCTGGCCCGGCCCGCGCCGGCACCACCCTGACCACCGACGGCATCCTGCCGGCCCGTGTTCGTGTCCGTCATACCGCCCACCGCCTCATCACCGGCGACCGTACCGTCCGTCGCCCAACCTGTTGCGCCAGCCGTCCGCACCGGCGGGTCGTTGCGACTCGCCGCGCCGACGACGGGACGTTACGCTGCCCGGCATGGCCAGACAGGGCTGGGGAGTATCGATCGTCACGGCGATCGGGGTCGCTGCCGGCGCGGGCGCCGCACAACTGGGCTTCGGCTACGGGCTCGGCGTCATCGCCTGGACACCCACCGAGGCCGGGGCCACCGACACAGCCTGGGCCGACGGCCTCGCCTGGGCCACCTGGCTCGCTGCCAGCTCGACGGTCCTCGGCGCGGTCTGCGCGCAGCGACTGCACCACCGCAGCGCACCGAAGCCGGCAGAGCCGGACTCTTCCGACTCGGCGCCGACGGCGACCACCGAGGCAGACATGCCCCCATCCGCGCCCGACAGCACCGGCCCGGAGACCGCGCAGGTGCCCCTACCAGTCGAGCGTGGCGGTCTGCTGCACCGGGTGGCACTCGCGCTCGGCGCCGGAATCGGCGGCCTGGTGACGGTGCTGCTGATCGCCGTACCCGCACGGGTGGCCACCGGCGCGGACACCGGCACACCGCAACGGACCGCCGCCGTCCAGGCGACGCTGGGCATCCTGCTGGGCGTGGTCGTCGCGATCTGGGCGCTGCGCTCCCGGGCGGCCGCTGTCAACGTGACCGCGACGGCCGCCTGGCTCTGGCTGCTCGCGGTGGTATCGGTGATCGACGGGGTACGCGTCGGACGCGGGCTGACCGGTGCGCAACTGGGCACCTGGCAACTCGACCCGGACCACTCGCACTACTGGATCGGCGGCCAGCTCTACTGGCCCGGCGCGCTGCTGGCACTCGTACCCGCGCTGCTGATCGGCGTGTTGGCCGCCCGGCGGGCAGCGCGTTCGACCGGACACCGGGTCGACGCTGCGGCCTCCGGCGCTGCCGGGCCGGTGCTCGTCGCGCTCGCCTACCTGACCACACTGCCGCACTGGTCGACGCTGGGCCCCGCGCAGCTGTCCACCCAACTGGTCGCCCCGTACGCGGTGATCGCCGGTGTCGCCGGCTCGGTGCTGGCCGCCCTTCTCGCGGAGCGAGCCGACCGGAACCGGACCACCCAGCTCGGGTCGACTGCGCCGGCGACGGCCGCCGACTCGACAGCGACCGTTGCGTCCAAGCCGACGACCCCTGCCACCATCGGCGGGCCGAACCCAACCCCTGCGACGGCGGAAACGGACCCGGAGCCGCCGGTCTCCGGTAAGTCGAACGGCACCCCGGGCCGCCGTCGCAGGGCCGGGGCGGCCGGGGCGGGTCCCGCACCCGATGAGGACGCTCTGCCCAGAGTGCCCGCACCCCGGACGGACCCGGACCCCACCGGGCCAGCCGACGAGGACCCGACACCAACCATCCGCCGCCCCACCCGCGCAACCCGCCGCCCCACCCACCCCACCACGGACTGAATCCAGCCCACCCTCGTTGATCATGAAGTTATTGCCATCCCGTCCGGCGTGTCGGGGGGAGAACATGATTTTTAAAGAGGGTGGGGGGGTTGTTTTGAGATAGGTAGAGACAACGGAAGAAAAAACCTGACAAA
>NZ_JBSFBM010000238.1:0-10867 GCF_053592955.1 Micromonospora sp. NPDC002411
GCCGTGCTGCACGGCGTCGGCCTGGCCCTGGTCGGGGTGTACTTCGTCGCCGCCGGCGCACTGATGGCGCAGGTCTTCGCGTCCCGTGCCGCGGCCAGTGGTGCCGCGACGGCACTGCTCGGCGCTGGCCTGCTGCTCCGGATGGTCGGCGATGGCGTCGACGCGCTCGGCTGGCTGCGCTGGCTGTCGCCGTTCGGGTTGGTCGCGCTGGCGCAACCGTACGCGGCGAACCGGGTCCTGCCGTTGGTCGTGCTGACAGCTTTCGCCGTCACGCTGCTCGTCGTGGCCGTGCTGGCCGCTCGGCCACGCGATCTCGGCGGCGGCTGGCTGGCCGCCTCGGCGGGCCGTCGACCCCGTCTGGGCCTCCTCGGCTCGGTGAGCGGCTTCGCCGCCCGTCGGCTGGCGCGTCCGCTCGCCGGTTGGGCGGCCGGGGTGGGTGCCTATTACCTGCTCATCGGCGTACTCACGGTGTCGATGACCGAATTCCTGGCGGAGAACGCCCGCTTCGCGGATCTTGCCGCGCAGGCCGGTTTCGCCGGGCTGGGTTCGGTCGAGGGGTACGTGGCCGCGATGGTGACGCTGCTCTCGATCCCGGCAGGTGTGTTCGCCGCGGTCCGGTCGGCTGCCTTCGCCGCAGACGAGGCCGCCGGCCGGCTCACGTTGTTGCACGCCCAGCCGTTGACGCGTACCCGCTTCCTGCTGGCCGAGCTGGTCGTCACCGGGTGTGGCACGACGGCGCTGCTCGTCGCAGCCGGCCTTGCCACCTGGGCCGGAGCGTCGACCGTCGACGCTCCCCTCGGGCTCCTCGCCGCTCTGGCCGGCACGCTGAACGTGCTGCCTGTCGCCCTGCTGAGCCTCGGCGCGGCGACGTTCGCAGTGGGCTGGCTGCCACGCGCGGCAGCAATCGTGGGCGCTCTACCGGCGGCGGGCGGGTTCCTGTTACAGGTCGTCGCCGACAGCACCGGCGCACCGGGTTGGGTCGGCCAACTGTCCCCGTACGCGCACCTCGCCCCGGTTCCGGACGCGGCGCCCAACTGGACCGCCAGCGCCCTCATGGTGATCATCGCCGGTGCGCTCGCCGCACTGGGACTGTTCGGCTACCAGCGGCGCGACCTCCAGGGATAGATCCGGTGCCGGCCGACATAAATTGGCCGGCCACCGGAACCTTCTTCCCGGCCCGTGGGTGGGAGTGGTGAGAAGGGAGGTGACGGTGGCCGACGGCGATCTGATCTCGGTCCTCTACGCCAGCTGTTTCCGGCGCCTGGTGGTCCAGCTGTACGCGGTGACCGGTGACCTCAGCGAGGCGCAGGAGGCGGTCCAGGAGGCGTTCACCCGGGCTCTGGTGTCGCCACGGCGCTTCGCCGCGTTGGAGAACCCGGAGGCGTGGTTGCGGCGGGTCGCCGTGAACTGGGCCCGCAGCCGCTTTCGCCGTCGTCGGGTGCTCGACGGGCTGCTGCGTCGGATCGGTCCGCCGCCGGACGTCGCCGACCACTCCCCGGAGCACCTCGCTCTGCTCGCGGCGTTGCGGGAACTGCCGGAGGGGCAGCGGCACGCCCTGGCGCTGCACTACCTCGTCGACCTGCCGGTGGACGAGATCGCCGACACGCTGGGCGTCTCGGCCGGCACTGTGAAGTCCCGCCTGTCCCGGGGTCGGACCGCCCTGGCGGCGCTGCTCGCCGACACCGACATCGACACCACCGAAACCGACCACACCGAGACCGGGAGGATCGATGCGAGGTCGTGAGTTTGCCGGGTTCGACGTGGACACCCTCACCGAGGCCGTCTCGCCACCGTCCCTCGACGTACTGCGGTCCGCCGCCCGGTCCCGCCGTCACCGGTCGGTCGCGATGGTGGCGGCCGCGCTTGTCGCACTGGCCGGGCTGGCTGTCGTACCGCTGGTGACCGGGTCGGACCGGCCCGACCCGGTGGTGCCCGCGGATCCGTCGCCCACCCAGGGGGACACCTTCACGCTGACCGGACCGGACTCCGGGGTCGACGTCGACCTGTCGGAGGACAGCTGCGTCGCGCGCTTCACGTACACGGGTGACCGCGGCCGGACCTGGTCGGACTGGGACGCGGCCCGGTTCCAGGGCAGCAGGTGCACGGCCAACGTCGCCACCGGCACGCCGTCCGGTCGCAACGAGGTCGCCGTGCTCGGTGAGCGGTCGTACCTGGTGAGCGACGCCGGGACGCTGCACCTCTCCACCGACTTCGGCCGAACCTGGCGGGACGCGAATTCCGCGATCGTCGCCGTACCCGCCTTCCCGGCGACGGCCCGGCCGGTCTTCTGCGGCTTCGGTTGTCGGCCACTGTCCGAGCCGCTGGCAGTGGATCCGGCGAGCGGGACCGTGTACCGGCTCACCGCGAAGGCACCCTCGTGGCGTCCCCTGTACAGCCTCTACCCGGCCACCGACGGCTCCATCTGGGCGGCGTACCAGATGGGGTCCACCTCGGGCGTGACGCTCGCCCGCAGCGCCGACGGCGGCGCGACCTGGACCGCCCGGGAGGTGGGAGACGACGTCAACGTCGCCGCGGTGGTCGGGCTCGACGACCGGGAAGGGTACGCGCTGATCAACCCACCCACGACAGCGAGCGGTGGGCTGCGACTGCTGCACACCACGGACGGCGCGAAGACCTGGACGGACGTCGGCGTCGAGCTGCCGTGGACGTGGGACCTCACGGTGGGGTCGGACGGCTCCCTGCTCGCGATATCAACGGGCGAGGGCGACGAGCCCGACCGGCTCGCGCGGCTCCTGGTCAGCCGGGACGACGGGAAGCACTTCACCGTGGCCCGGGAGTACGGCCCCAGCGTCGGGGCGGCCAGTGTGGCACCGGGCTACGCCTGGCTCTACGGGCGCGACGGGTCGACGGGCGAGCCCGACCACATCCTCGTCACCACTGACGCGACCACCTGGAGCCGCTTCGCGCTGAAACCGTGAACAAGACGAGTTAACAGCGGCCCGCAGCGGGTAGGCACCCGGGCTTCTGCCAGCGGCCGGGGAGGTGGAATGACGGCGACCAGCGCCTTTTTCGAACGGTTGACAGTCGCCGGTCAGGACCCACGTTTCAGCAAGGTCTGTGGGAGCGTGCGCTTCGACATCAGGGACGGGGACCGCCTCGACCAGTGGCTCCTCGACATCGACCACGGCCAGATGCGGGTGACGAGGAGCGGCGCGCCGGCCACCACCGTGATCATGGTTTCGGCGCAGGTCGCGGACGCGATGGCGCGTGGCGAGGTGAACGGGCTGGCGGCGATCACCCGGGGCGAGATCATGGTCGACGGTGACCTCGGCCTGGCGTTGCGGATAGGACGCCTGTTCCCGCGCAAGTCGGAGCACGCCGGCCCGGACGGCGGCCGGTGACCGATGCAGGACATCCAGGGCACCGTGGCGTGCATCGACGGGAACACCTTCATGGTGTCCGACGCCAGCGGCGATGTGGAGTCGTCCCCCGCCGCTCCGGTCGGGCTGTTCGCCGCCGACACCCGCTTCCTGTCCCGCTGGATGCTCTTCGTCAACGGCGAGTGCATGACCGCGCTGTCGGTGGACGACAGCCAGTACTACGAGGCCACGTTCTTCGTGGTGCCGGGCGCGGCGGTGGACTACGTGCAGGCCGACGTGTCCGCCATCCGGCGCAGGCGGATCGGCCCGGACCTCACCGAGTCGTTGACGATCTTCAACTACGGCGAGCGGGAGATGGAACTCGACATCCGCCTGGAGGTGGCCGCCGACTTCGCCGACATCTTCGAGATCAAGTTCGACGTCAGCGACAAGGTCGGCACGCACTACACCGAGGTCGGCCCGAACGAGCTGCGACTGGGTTACCGGCGGGCCACGTACCACCGCCAGGTGGTGGTCTCCGCCACCGAACCCGCCGAGTACGACTCGGACGGTCTCCGGTTCACGGTCCAGCTGGGCCCCGGAGAGCAGTGGTCGACACGCCTGCAGGCGGCGATGCGGGCGCTGCGCCCGGACGGCGTCGACCTGCGCTCCGCCCTGCGGGCGCAGCGCCCGGACGACTCCACCCTGCCCACCAGCCTGCAGGCCTGGGTCGCGGCGGCCCCGAAGCTGGACACCGACAGCGTTGCCCTCCAACAGGTGTACGCCCGCAGCCTGGTGGACCTGGCCGCGCTGCGCTTCGCCCCGCTGTCGTTGGGCGGGGCGGCCGTGCCGGCTGCCGGGTTGCCCTGGTTCATGACCCTGTTCGGCCGTGACAGCCTGCTGACCTGCTTGCAGACCCTGGCCGTGACACCGTCGCTGGCCCCGCCGACGCTGCGGATCCTGGCGTCGCTTCAGGGCGCTCGGCGCGACGACGTGCTGGAGGAGGATCCCGGGCGGATCCTGCACGAGCTGCGCTACGGGGAGTCGGCCGCGTTCGAGGAGCAGCCGCACTCCCCCTACTACGGCACCGTGGACGCGTCGCCGCTGTTCGTGGTGCTGCTCGACGAGTACGAGCGGTGGAGCGGCGACACCGCTCTGGCGTTGGAGCTGGAGCAGGATGCCCGCGCCGCCCTGACCTGGATCGACAAGTACGCGGACCTCACCTCCACCGGCTACATCTGGTATGAGCGGCGCAACCGCGCCACCGGCCTGGACAACCAGTGCTGGAAGGACTCCTGGGACAGCATCTCCTACGCCGACGGGCGGCTGCCGGGCTTCCCGAGGGCCACCTGCGAAACCCAGGGGTACGCCTACGACGCCAAGATCCGAGGTGCGCGGCTGGCGCGTACCGTCTGGGGCGACCCCGCCTTCGCCGAGCGCCTGGAGCAGGAGGCGGCGGCGCTGTACGACCGCTTCAACCGGGACTTCTGGCTGGAGGACCGTGGCTTCTACGCCCTCGCGCTGGACCACGACGGCACTCCCGTCGACAGTCTGTCCTCCAACATCGGGCATCTCCTGTGGAGCGGCATCGTGCCGCCGGAGCGGGCCCCGAGGGTCGTCGAGCACCTGATGGGTCCGGCGCTCTTCTCCGGTTGGGGGGTGCGCACCTTCGCCGAGGGGCAGCGCCGTTACAACCCGCTCGGCTACCACAACGGCACGGTCTGGCCGTTCGACAACTCGTTCATCGCCTGGGGTCTGCGCCGGTACGGCTTCACCAACGAGGCCGGCCGCATCGCCGAGAGCATCCTCTCCGCGGCCACCTACTTCCAGGGTCGGCTGCCCGAGGCGTTCGGCGGGTTCGACCGCGCCACCACCCGGTACCCGGTCCGGTACCCGACCGCCGGCAGCCCACAGGCGTGGTCCAGCGGGGCGTGCATGCTGCTCATCCGCACCATGCTCGGTCTCAACCCGCACGAGGACCATCTGGCGGTGGACCCCGCGTTGCCGTCCGCCTTCGGCCGGATCGCACTCCTGGACGTTCCCGGCCGCTGGGGCAAGGCCGACGCCTTCGCCCGCCAACGCCCGGACCATCCCGCGTCGTAGCGACGACAGCGGACGGGCGCAACCGGGGACCAACTCCGGTTGCGCCCGGTCATGCGTCGGTCAGTCGGCGGACAGCCCTCGGGTCGCCAGCTCGCTGAGCGACCCGTCACCGCCGCCGAGGGCCGTGCGAGCCGCCTCCGGCTTGCGCACCTCGAACGCCTCCACCACGACTGTCGGCGAGCCGGCGCGACCCTTGATGCCGTCCACCTCCTGCCGGTCGGGGTTGAAGGGCAGCGTCCGCCACTGTTCCGCGACCTCCGGCCAGGTGGAGGAGATCGCCGTGACCAGGCTGTCGACCAGGCTCGTGTAGTCCTCGGGGCTGATCGGCCGGCCCCGCCCGTATCGATCGCGCAGCGCGAGGATGTCGGCGCCCGCCGTGCCGGCGTAGTTGTCGTCCAGCCCGAGCCACCAGTGGGCGAAGTACGCGCCCTGGTAGCCCTGGGCGAGATAGCGCGACCCGTCGTTGTGCACCTCGATGATGAAGTTGTGCACCTGGGGGAACTGACAGTCCAGCAGCAGGACGGTCCTGGCACTGGCGGGCTTGACGAGCAGTTCCTTCCTGAGCTCGGCACCCTTACCTGCCCCGAAGGTCTCCGCCGGCTGGCCGACGAGTTCGCCGCCCTTGGCGCTCAACTGCTCACGGATCTGGAACGCGGCCAGGCCGCAGTTGGCCCACCGGCGGCTCTTGTCGCGCAGTGTCAGCTGCTTGTCGTCGGTCCGCCCGGTGCTCAGCAACGCCACCCCGAGCTTGTCCCGGTCGGCGTTGTCCAGGGCCTGGTCCCGCTGCCGCTGGTCGGGGCCGCTGGCGAACCCCGTCTTCGCGTAGTCGGTCGCGGCCTTGACGGCGTCGACCCAGGTGTCGAAGCGCTTGTCGTCTCCGAATCTGGTCGCCGACCAGGTGACCAACTGCCCGAGCGCCTCCCCCTCGAAGTTCTTCGGCAGCAGCGGCTGGATCCGCCCGACGATCTCGCCGCAGGCCTTCTCGTCGTCCTCCAGGTTGGGGATCTGGCCATCGGGGTACGTCGCCTTGTCCTCGGCGATGAACAGCATGCCGAACCTCCACAGTCCCTTGTGTACGGTCACTCGCGGTGGCGAGCCGACTACCAGGCTGGACCATCGGCGGGGCATCGCACACGCAACGTCGGGATTCCGTCCGCCGACCTCCACTGTGGTCGGACGCGGTCCGTCAGCCGTCGACTTCGCGCAGCCCGAGGACGTACGTCGCCGTCATGGCGACGACCCGGTCCTGGTCCCGGGTCAGCTCGGCGAGGGCACCGGAGGCGGCCGGCCCGGGGATGTCCGCGAGGGCCTGGGTCAACCGTCGACGGGCCGCCGGTGGCACCGACTCGTGCGCGAGACGGTCGACGAGCGCCGTCGTGATCTGGTCCGCCAGCGCGGTGTCGCTCGCCAACGCGCTCAACGTGTCGGCGGCGTCGACGTCGTGGGCCTCCCCCACGACCATGTCGACGAGTGTCGGGACGGCGTCGGCCACGCCCCGCGCGCCGAGCGCCAGAGCCGCGTGCTGGCGGACCACGATGTCGATGTGGGTGAGGGCGTCGCGCAGCAGATCGGTCGCCGCGTCGTGCGGGATCTCGGCGACGGTCTCGACGGCACGTCTGCGTACCTCTGCCTGCGGCGACCGGAGCCCCTCCGCCAGCAGGGCCAGCCCGCTGTCGGCGGACTGCGCCAGAGCCCAGCGCAGGGCGCCGGCGACGTGCGGGTCGGCCTCGCCGAGCACCGCCTCGACCAGGGCCTCCACGGAGACCTTCTCCACCGATGCCAGGGCCGCGCGTTGACGCCGGCCGGCGCTCTCCGAACCCAAGCCGCGCAGCAGGGCGACGGTCTCCAGGACGTCCCCCCAGTCGGCCGGTTCCGCCGCACCGATCCGACGCAGCCGGTTCAGCAACTCCATCTCGCCCGCGATGCGGTCCCGGGTCTGGCGGATCAGGTCGTCGATGAGGGCCGAGGGAGCGAACCCGGGGTCGTCGAGCGCCCGCCGGACGTCGCGCAGCGACAGCCCCAGCGACCGCAGGCTCTCGACCTGGAAGATCAGCCGGATGTCCGCGGCGGTGTACTCGCGGTAGCCGGTGCTGGTCCGACCGGTTGGTCGGACCAGCCCGAGCGAGTCGTAGTGCCGGAGCATGCGCGCGCTCACCCCGGACCGCCGTGCCACCTCGCCGATCAGCACCCGGTCACCCGCTCGTCGCCGCCGGGCCGAGCGCCACCACACGGATGGCCTCGTCGGTCGCGTACTCGAAACCGGAGTCCGGGTCCTGCCACAGCCGCTGCGTGGCGGTCGCGTGCGCGCGTACCCGAGGGTCGGGATCGGTCGCCGCGGCCCGCAGGATCGGGATGATCACCTCGCCGAGCGCGATCAGCGCTCGGCTCAAGCTCAACCGCGTCTCCCGGTTGCCGCGCCCCAACTGCGTCGACAGCACCCCGGCCAGCTCGGCCGCCGCGCCGTCGGGCACCAGGGCGACCGCCGCCCGCCAGGCGCTACGCGCCACCTCGTCGTCGGCGTCGGTGAGCAGCGCGCGCGTGATCGCCGGCCACGCCCGCCGGTCACCGATCTTGGACAACGTGTGCAGCGCCTGGCTGCGCGCCTGCGCATGCTCCGAGCCGAGTTCACGAAGCAACCTGGTGACCGTCAGCGCCGCCGGGTGGCGGGTCAGGGCCCAGGTGAGCATTTCGCGTACGGAGAAGTCGGGCTCGATCCCGCACCGCGCGACGAGCGGGTCGACGCCTCGCGGATCCGGGGTCGTGCCGACAGCCAGGGCCGCGCGCAACCGCACCGACGCGTCGGTGTGCTTCAGCCCCTCGAGTGCCCTTATGGTGTTCGTGTCCTGTTGCGGACCGGTCATCGAACCCACCTCCTCGGACCCCAGTGCAGACCTTGTCACTGTGTCAAGGTCAAGCGATCCTCGCCTGCGCCTTTTCCGCACTGCGGACGGGTACGGCGTGCCACACTCCGAGAGGTCCTCGGCGGGCGGCCCGTTCGGCTGCGGGCGGCGGGTCGGCGCCCAGCTGCGGAAGGGGCGAGGATGCCACCAACCTGGCTGCTGGCGCTGTCCTGGGCCGCGCTCGCGGCGGGGTTCGTCAGCTTCGCGATCGTGGTCGCCGACACCTATCTGCGCGGGCATCGTCAGCCGGCGCGGGTCATGGAGATCGTCTGGCTGGTGACCGTCCTCTACATCGGCCCGGCGGCCGTCCGGCTCTACTGGAACTGGGGCAGGGCCGAGGTCTTCGCCCGACGGCGGCACGGCGGCCAGGTCCGTAAGCCCCGGCGAGGACTCGTCGTCACGCAGGTGTCCCGCTGCGGCGCGCACTGCGCGCTGGGGTTCGTCGTCGCCGAGGTCGCCCTGTTCGCCCTCAAGGCCCACCCGGCCCAGGAGACGCTGTGGGTCGACTACGCCGGCGACTACCTGGCGGCCGTGACGATCGCTGTCCTCTTCCGGTACGTCGGAGGGCCCGGTCGCGGCGTCACGAAGATCTGGCGTGCCCTGTCAACCGTGGTGACGGTCGAGCTGGTGACCATCACCGCGTTCGAGCTGGCGCTGTTCGCGTGGCTGACGCTCGCGCACCACGTCGTCTTCCCCGAGCCACCGCTGCGACCCGACAGCCCGGTCTTCTGGTTCGCCGGCCAGCTGGGGCTGATCGCCGGCTTCGTCGCAGCATGGCCGGTCGCCTCCTGGCAGCTCGACCGAGGGGCCGGTCGAGCAGAGTAGCCGGCCGCTCAGCGTGGCAACCGGGTACGGCGGTAGTAGGACCATCCGGCCAGTGGCAACGCGATCGTCCAGGCCAGCAGCAGCGGAAGACCGACCAGCACACCCGTCGGGGTGAAGATGTCCTGTGAACTGGGCTCGGACAGGTCCGCCGCGAACTGCCACGGCAGGGTCGCCGAGTAGCCGATCATCAGGGCGGATCCCAGCACCGTCGGCGTCAGCGGGAACCACCGTGGCACCCGGCGTCCACGCAGCCACGGAACCCACCGGGGGAAGGTCAGCCCCCAGTCACTGATGAGCCCGAGCGCCAGGACTCCGCCGAGCCCGGCGAGGACGCACAGGAGGCCCAGGTAGAACGCACCGACGGGCAGGCCCAGGAACCCGTCGACCGGATGGTCCCCGACGCCCGGCCCACGACCGTGGTACCACTCCTCGAACGGCTCGGGGTTGGCGAACAGCGGAATGCCGAGGATCCACGGGATGTGCAACGGGATGAACCCCAACACGGGGGCGATCCACGCCACGTGACCCGCTCGACGCGCCCAGGTCGGCGGTGGTGGCGTACGCCGCGCGTCGACTGTCCCGGTCTGCGCTGGTGGTGTTCGGGTCACTGTGACTACTCCGTCTCGGTGGTGGACGTCGGCGGAGATGACGCTTCCGCAACGGCAGGACGAGCGAATCCCCACGCCGAGGGAGCCGCCTCCCCGGGCCCGGGGACGTCAGCCCGGCCGAGGGCGTGGGAAGCACTGTCATCTATTGATCACCATGCGTTCCACCCTTGTGGACGGCGGCCTGGTAGGAAGGAGCGAGTTGCCTCACCTCAGGGAGATGACCGTGGCGCGTTCGCACCTGTCCCGCCGTTCGCTGCTGACCGCCGGTGGCGCCGCCGCCGTCGCGCTTGGCGCAGCCACCGCCAGCCCGTCGGCAGCCGCTGCCACGCCGGCCGAGGACCCGGTCGACACTCCGGCCGAGGCGCTGCGCCGCCTGCGGGCCGGCAACCGGCGGTTCACCTCCGGGCACGGCCGGCACCCGCACCAGGGTCTGGCGGACCTGCACCGTCTCGCCGCCGGGCAACACCCGTTCGCCGTCACCGTCGGCTGCGCGGACTCCCGGGTGGCCCCCGAGGTCCTCTTCGACCAGGGGCTGGGCGACCTGTTCGACAACCGGGTGGCCGGCAACATCGTCGACGACCTGTTGTTGGGCAGCATCGAGTTCGCCGTGGAGGAGTTCGGCAGCCTGCTGATCGTCGTCCTCGGCCACGAACGCTGCGGCGCGATCACCGCCACCATCGACGCCATCCACAGCGGCGGCACCGCTCCCGGGCACATCGGCACGATCGTGGACGCCCTGCGCCCGGCCGTCGAGCCGGTCCTCGACCAGCCCGGAGACCCGGTGGAGAACGGGGTCCGCGCCAACATCGTCGCCCAGGTGGCGGCGCTCGGTGCCCGCAGCTCGATCATCTCGGAGAAGGTGCACCAGGGCGCGCTGCGCGTCGTGGGCGCCCGCTACGACCTGGACAACGGGCGAGTTTCGCTGGTGGCCTGACGACCGCCGCCGACTAAGGCCTGTGTCGAAGTCCTCGGTCGGACCGAGGCGGAGTCCGGGCGGCGGTCCGGCAAGGCGGATATTCGTTCGGATACCGGTGTTGTATCCGGGCGAATATCCAACGCGGCCGGTCGTCGTCCGGGCCCGCCGCAGGCCGGCCAGGGGCTTCGACACAGG
>NZ_JBSFBM010000239.1:0-10766 GCF_053592955.1 Micromonospora sp. NPDC002411
GGTGATCGTCGCCGGTAGGCCTGGGTTGGGCAAATCAACAGCAAGCATGGATTTCGCTCGAAACGCTGCAATTCGGGCTAACCAGGCGGCGGCCAGGAAGACCGCCGCGCCGGCCGCGACCAGCGCGGCCAGCGGCACCCGGCGGTCGCGGTGCCGCCGGATCGACGGGCCCGGCCCGGCGCTCACCAGGTGGTGCGCCGCCGCCGACGCCAGAGCAGCAACGCCACCGCCCCGGCCGCCGCGGCCAGAGCGCCGGCCACCAGGGGGTACGCGTCGAGCCCGGTCCGGGCGGTGCCGCCAGCGCCGGTGTCCACCCCGCCGGCGGGGACGACGGTGCCGCCCTCGGCGTCGCGGCGCAGCTCGGCGGTGAGCCCACCCTGCTTCGCGTCGAGCACCAGCAGTGAGTAGACCGCGCCGCCGGTGAGGCGCACCTCGGCGTCGGTGCTCGGGCCACCGGCGCCGGTCAGCTTCAGCCGCCACCTGCCCGGCTCGACCTGCTGGTAGTCGGTCGTCGTCGCGAACTGCACGCCGTCGGCGATCATCGGGCCGTCGGCGGCGGCCACGTCGAGCATCGGGGTCCGGACGGACGCCTGCACGACCCGCACCTTGGCGCGGCCGTCGGTGGGGGCGCTGAGGTCGTCGTTGAGCACCCGCAGGCCGAGGTCGGCGTGCCGGCCGACACCGGCCACCGTGAAGGCGTCGCCGCTGGTCACCGCGACCTCGGTGGTGAGCACCGGGGGGTCGCTGGCGGGGGCGCCGGCCTCGCGCATCGCCACCGCGTACCGTCCGGGCGCCAGCTCCAGATAGTCGGAGACCACGCCGTAGCCGACCCCGGGGAAGACCCTCGGTTTCGCGGCGCCGGGCGCGGCCAGGTAGACGTCGACGGCCGGGGTGTCGGGGGAGAGGTGGGCGAGTCGGACGTATCCGACGGTGTCCGCGCCCTTGGCGGCAGCGGCCGGGACCGGGGCGCCGGTGGCAGCGAGGGCGGTGCCGAGCAGGAGCGCGCCGGTTCCGGCCAGCAGCCGGCGGGGCACGGTACGGAGCGTGTGCATGTCGCCTCCGGAAGCACTTTCGGTGAGCGGGCGGCAACCCAGAGAACAGGGTCCCGTTTACGGGACTGAGGCGCAAGTTGCCACGTCGATGTTTTTGCGGAGGCACGCTGGCGCCCCTCGGCTTACGCGGTCGGGCGGAGCGGGCGGGCTACCGCTCGCGGATCGCCAGGAAGGCGAACAGGTCCGGCACGCGCGCAACGGTGCCGCAGCAGATGTCGAGACAGGGTCCCTCGCCCGTGCCGAGCAGGTCCTCCGCGATCGCGTGCACCCGCTGGAGATAGTCGCCGCCGCCGGAGAGGTAATTCTCGTACCAGTCCGCGTGCGCGTCGTACGCCGCAGCGCTCGTCCTCGCCATCCGTCGATGCTAGGGACCGACTCGCGCCCAGCCCGGTCCGTTCTTCCGAGGGCAGACGCGCCGCCGACGTCCGTGGTCGCGCTCGCCACGGTGCCTGTGGCCGGTGAGCGACGGCAGGGCCGACGGGGGCGGCCGCGCTGGATTATCCTCGGTCGATGCGGGATCGCCGGGTGGCGCTGGTGTGGGCGACCTTCGTCGTCGTCGCGCTGGTGTCCTGTGTGCTCGTGCTGAACCGCGCGGACCGGCTCTCCGACCTGCACATCTACTACGGCGCGTTGTCCGATCTGCACGCTGGGCGGCCGCTGTACGAATACGAGGCGGCCAATGGTGGGCCGTTCACCTATCCGCCGTTCGCCGCACTCGTGCTCGGTCCGATCACCGCCGTGAGTGAGGGCGTACTCCAGGGGATCTGGCTCGTGGCGACGTGCGCGGCGGTGGTGGCCATCGCCGGGGCGGTCGGTGTCGCGCTGACCACCCGGCAGTCCCGGCGACCGCTCGTCGTGGCGGTGGCGGCCACGGTGCTGATGCTCTCCGCGCCGGTGCAGAGCAATCTGCGGTTCGGTCAGGTGAGCATCTTCATCGTGTTGATGGCCCTGCTCGACGGGATGGGCGTGGTCCCGCCCCGGCTGCGCGGGATGCTGGTCGGGGTCGCATCGGCGATCAAGCTGACCCCGCTGCTGTTCGTGGTCTACTTCCTCGCCACCGGCCGCTATCGCGACGCGGGCCGCGCGGTGGCGACATTCCTGACGTGCGCGGTGGTCGCTGGGGTCGTGCTGCCCGCAGAGAGCTGGACGTACTGGACCGAGGCGGTGCGGCAGACCTCACGGATCGGCAACCTGGCGTCGCTGGGCAACCAGTCAGTGCACGGGATGCTGCTGCGCGTCGGCGTGGACGAGGCGGCGTTGCCAGTGCTCTGGGCCGGTCTGGTGGCGCTCGTCTGCGTGGCGGCGCTGCTGCGGGCGCGACAGTTGACGCGACAGGGCCGCCCCGGGCACGCGGCGGTGCTCGTCGGCTGCGCCACGGTCGCCGCGTCCCCGGTGTCCTGGACCCACCACCAGGTGTGGCCGGTGCTCGCGGCGATGCTGCTGATCGGCGCGTCCGGCGTCACGCAGCGGGCGGCCGGGGGAGCGCTGCTCGCCGCCATGGTCGTCTCGCTGGGTGCGGTTCTCGGCCCGGTGTCGACGCGGCCGGGGGTGCAGTTCCTCTTCGAGAACGCCCGCGCGATCGGGGTGGGCCTGCTGTGCCTGGTCGGCTTCGGTGGCGTCGCGGTCGCCGCTTCCCGGGCGCACCGACGACCGGCGGGCGCGCGGGGCTGGTTGCGAGTGGGCGTGACGGCCACGGTGGCGGTCGCGTTCTTCGCCGTGCAGCCGTTGCCCGCCGGTGCGGATCCGACCTTCAAGGCGTACGCCCTCGACGACGTGGTCAACCCGCGATACTTCTTCGTCTGCCGTGGCCCGGTCGAATGCGCCGCCTACGGCACCCACGCGCCGGTCACCTTCGGCACCCGGGCCGAGAAGACCAAGGTGCGGGTCAACGGCGTGGTCTCCCCACAGGTGACCCGGTTGGAGTATTTTTCCGCCCCGGGCGGGCCGCCGCGGGCCATTCCGTTGCTCGACGCGTACCCGGGGAGCCGGACGTTCTCGTTCCGCTCGGCGAGCATGGCGCAGGGACGGCTCGTCGCGTACGCCTCGGACGGTCGACCGATCGCGAGCTACGACGAGGAACTCGCCGCCGCCCTCCGGGCGACCACCCGGTAGGCGATCGTCCGGCGGGCGGCGGTGGTGCTCAGCGGGTGGCGGAGGCCAGCGCGGCGCGCAGCGTGTCGGCGTCACCCGGGGTCGGGTGCTGCCAGTCGGTCGGCGAGGCGGAGTAGAGCGTGCCGTACGCCGGGGTGTCGGGCTGGTAGCGCCAGCCGTCGGCGAGGGAGCCCGCGTCGACGGCGTCGTAGCCGATCCGGTCGAGGAAGGCCGTTACTTCGGCCTTCGCGGCCTCGTCGTCACCGGCGATGGCGAGGGCGCTGCGGTCGGCTGCACCCGTCGGCCGGGCCAGCGCGGCCAGGCCCGCGAAGTAGATGTTGTTGAAGACCTTGACCACCCGTGACTCCGGCAGGTGCTGCTGGAGCAACTCGCTGCTGGTGACGTCGCCGCTGTCCAGCTCCGGGAAGTTCCCGTCGCGCTGGGGGTAGTAGTTGTTGGTGTCGATGACGACCTTGCCGGCCAGTGGCTCCACGGGCACCGCGCGGTACGCCTTCAGCGGCACGCTGACCACCACCAGGTCACCCACCCGCGCCGCGTCCTGTGCGGTGCCAGCGCTGGCGTGCTCGCCAAGGCTGTCGACCAGGTCGGTGAGGGTCTCCGGACCCCGCGAGTTGCTCAGCACCACGTCGTAGCCGGCGTCGACGGCCAGCCGCGCCACGGTGCCGCCGATGTTGCCGCTGCCGATCAGTCCCACAGTTGTCATGCTCGTTCCCAACTCCGCCCAGCCGTGACGCATTCCCCACCGGCGCGGTGGGTTATCACTGTTGCCCGGCGGCGCGGACTGCCGGGCATGCGACGTCTCGCCGAGCTGGCGGGCCTGCCCGCGCCCGCGATCCCGTCCTGCCCAACCTACTGCTCACGCTGGTCACCGACGGCGGCTCCGACGTGTTGATCAAGAGGTTCGCCCGTTTCTGACGCGAACCTCTTGATCAACCCACCTCGGGGGTGGTCAGGCGGGGAGGGTCTTCTCGATGGCGATGCGGAGTTCTTCGGCTGCGGGCTCGACCGACGGGGCGAACCGGGCGGCCACCGTGCCGTCCGGTGCGACCAGGAACTTCTCGAAGTTCCACCGGACGTCCCCGGTGTGCCCGTCGGCGTCCGATGTGTCCACGAGCGCGGCGTAGAGGGGGTGCCGGTTGGGGCCGTTGACGTCGACCTTCTCGGTCAGCGGGAAGGTGACCCCGTAGTTGACCTGGCAGAAGTCGCTGATCTCGGCGGCGCTGCCCGGCTCCTGCCCGGCGAACTGGTTGCACGGCACACCGAGCACCACCAGGCCGCGATCGGCATAGGTCTCCGCGAGTTTCTGCAGGCCGGCGTACTGCGGGGTGAGGCCGCAGCGGGAGGCCACATTCACGACCAACAACGCCTTGCCGCGGTAGCGGGCCAGGTCGGCGGGGCCGCCGGTGAGGGCATCGATCGGGGTATCGAAGACGGTCATGGGGCGAGGCTACGCGCCGACCGCCGGAGGGCCGGGGCGCGGGCACTCCATGCACCAGGAGAAATCGAAACATGGACATCTTGACGAACTGATGACGCCGTGAGTACCGTCTCACCATCTCTTTTGGAAAGTTTCCTAACAGTTCGGGAGACGCCGCATGAAAAGATCGCTCCGCCGGGCCCTCTGGGCCGGTGCCGTGGTCGCCGTGACCGTCGCAGCGGTGCCGGTGACTACCGCGTTCGGCGCCGGCACGGTCACCACCACCTTCACCAAGGCGCAGGACTGGGGGACCGGTCACGAGACGAGGGTGACCGTCACCAACGGATCGAGTGCCGCTATCAGCACCTGGCGCATCGAATTCGACCTACCGTCGGGCACCACCATCAGCAGCGCCTGGGACGCCGACGTCACCAGCAGCGGCAACCACTACGTCGCGGTCAAGAAGAGCTGGGCCGGCGGCATCGCCCCGGGCGCCTCGTTCAGCTGGGGCTACAACGGCACCGGCGCCTACAAGGCGCCGCTGAACTGCACCGTCAACGGCGCGGCGTGCGGCGGCGGCACCACCCCGCCCACCACCACGCCGCCGACCACCACGCCGCCCACCACCACCCCACCGACCACGACCCCGCCGACCACGCCGCCGCCGAACACCGGCGGCAAGAAGGTCGTCGGCTACTTCGCCGAGTGGGGCGTCTACGGGCGCAACTACCACGTCAAGAACATCCAGACCAGCGGCTCGGCCGCCAAGCTGACCCACATCCTGTACGCCTTCGGCAACACCACCGGCGGTCGCTGCTCCATCGGTGACAGCTACGCCGACTACGAGAAGGCGTACACGGCCGCGGACAGCGTGGACGGCGTCGCCGACACCTGGGACCAGCCGCTGCGCGGCAGCTTCAACCAGCTGCGCAAGCTCAAGCAGATGAACCCGCACCTCAAGGTGATCTGGTCGTTCGGCGGTTGGACCTGGTCCGGCGGCTTCACCCAGGCCGCGCAGAACCCGGCCGCCTTCGCCGAGAGCTGCTACAACCTGGTCGAGGACCCGCGCTGGGCGGACGTCTTCGACGGCATCGACGTCGACTGGGAGTACCCCAACGCCTGCGGTCTGACCTGTGACAGCAGCGGCCCGAACGCGTTCAAGAACGTGATCAGCGCCCTCCGGTCGAAGTTCGGGTCCAGCGCCCTGGTCACCGCCGCCATCACCGCGGACGGCAGCAACGGCGGCAAGATCGACGCCACCGACTACGCCGGCGCGATCGGCAACCTCAACTGGCTGATGCCGATGACCTACGACTACTTCGGGGCCTTCGCCGCGCAGGGGCCGACGGCCCCGCACTCGCCGCTGACCTCGTACACCGGCATCCCGCAGCAGGGCTTCAACTCCGACGCCGCGATCCAGAAGCTCAAGAGCAAGGGCGTCCCGGCCAACAAGCTGCTGCTCGGCATCGGCTTCTACGGCCGTGGCTGGACCGGCGTCACCCAGGCCGCACCCGGCGGCAGCGCCACCGGCGCGGCTCCGGGCACCTACGAGGCGGGCATCGAGGACTACAAGGTCCTCAAGAACACCTGCCCGGCCACCGGCACGATCGCCGGCACCGCGTACGCCAAGTGCGGCAGCAACTGGTGGAGCTACGACACCCCGTCGACCATCAACGGCAAGATGACGTACGCGAACAACCAGGGCCTCGGTGGCGCGTTCTTCTGGGAGCTCTCCGGTGACACCACCAATGGCGAGCTCATCGGCGCCATCAAGGGCGGCCTCGGCTGAGCCGAGGGCCGACGCACCACCCACACGGCGGGGAGGGGCCCGCACCGTCCCTCCCCGCCCGTGACCTGACGGCCCGGACGACGCCCAGCGTCGGCCGGGCCGCCGTCGTTGGGCCGACCCGGCTCGATATGGCAGACTCCCGGCTCGGCAGGTCCCGATGGCACCGTCGACGGAGGTGGTCATGCGCTCGACCCACCGCAGGCTGGCGGCGACCGCCGCCGGGCTGGTGCTGGCACCCATCGTCCTGGGCGGCTGTGGCATCGGCGGTGACGCCGAGGAGGAGCCCGCCACCAAACCGGCGCGAGCCCCGGCCGAGGAGGCCGCCGCCCGCTCCCGCGAGCGCGTGCAGGCGTACCTCGACGCGATGACCGCGAAGGACGTCGCCGCCGGTCGGAGCCAGCTCTGCGCTCTCCTGCACGACGGCTTCGACCTCGGTGCCACCGGACCCAACGGTGACTTCGCCGACCACTTCCAGGTGCCCGAGGCGGCCATCACCGACATCCGGTCCGGTCCGTTCGGGCAGGAGGTCAGCGTGTCGGTCTCGGTCACCTCCGGCAAGCGCACCGTCGCCCGGCCGCTGGTGTTCACCGTCACCCGGGACGGCGGCGACTGGTGCATCGCCGGGGAGGCTCCGGGCGGGACGTCGGTCGCCAGCCCGACGCCGGGCGGTGCCGTCCTCACGCCCCCGTCCTGACCAGCGCCCGGCGGATTGATCTCCCACCTGCCGGAACCGTCCCCCTCGCCGCCCGGTCACCCCGACCGTCGCCGTACGCTTTCTGTCATGCGCCATGAGTGGCATCAGCTGAGCCATCCCGGGGTGGGTAGCCCCGGTCTGCAGACCAGCCGACCGACAGTCGACTCCGCCGAGGACGCCGCGCTCGGCCTGGACCGATGGCGGGAACTGCCCCGCGAGCAGGTCCCGCCGTGGTCCGACCCGGCCGCCGTCGCCGAGGTCTGCAAGGTCCTCGACACAGTGCCGTCGGTCGTCGCGCCCTACGAGGTGGACCAGCTCCGGCAGAAGCTCGCCCTGGTCTGCGAGGGCAAGGCGTTCCTGCTGCAGGGCGGTGACTGCGCCGAGACGTTCGCCGACAACACCGAGAGTCACCTGCTGGCGAACGCCCGCACCCTGCTCCAGATGGCGATCGTGCTCACCTACGGCGCGTCCCTGCCGGTGGTCAAGGTCGCCCGGGTGGCCGGGCAGTACACCAAGCCCCGCTCGCTGCCCACCGACGCGCGCGGCCTGCCCGCGTACCGGGGCGACATGATCAACTCGCTGGAGGCCGATCCGGCCGCCCGGGTCGCCGATCCGCAGCGCATGATTCGGGCGTACGCCAACTCGGCGGCGGCGATGAACATGCTCCGGGCGTACCTCGCCGGTGGGCTCGCCGACCTGCACGCGGTGCACGACTGGAACAAGGGCTTCGTGAAGAACTCCCCGGCGGGGGAGCGCTACGAGGCGATCGCCCGGGAGATCGACCGGGCGCTGGCGTTCATCCGGGCCTGCGGCATGACCGACGACGAGGCGCTGCGTACGGTCACGCTCTACTGCTCCCACGAGGCCCTGGCCCTGGAGTACGACCGGGCGCTCACCCGGGTCTCCGACCGTCGGGCGTACGGCCTCTCCGGGCACTTCCTGTGGATCGGCGAGCGCACCCGGCAGATCAGCGGGGCGCACATCGACTTCATCTCCCGGATCGCCAACCCGATCGGGGTCAAGCTCGGCCCGACCACGTCCCCGGACGAGGCGATCGAGCTGTGCGAGAAGCTCAACCCGGACAACATCCCCGGCCGGCTCACCCTGATCAGCCGGATGGGCAACCACCGGGTGCGCGACGCCCTGCCGCCGATCGTCGCCAAGGTCACCGCCGCCGGCGCCAAGGTGGTCTGGCAGTGCGACCCGATGCACGGCAACACGCACGAGTCGTCCAACGGCTACAAGACCCGGCACTTCGACCGCATCGTCGACGAGGTGCTCGGCTACTTCGAGGTGCACCGGGGGCTGGACACCCACCCGGGTGGCATACACGTCGAGTTGACCGGCGAGGACGTCACCGAGTGCCTCGGCGGCGCTCAGGGCATCGAGGACCTCGACCTGCCCGACCGCTACGAGACCGCCTGCGACCCGCGGCTGAACACCCAGCAGTCGTTGGAGTTGGCCTTCCTGGTGGCGGAGATGCTCCGCGGCTGACGCGAGGAGTGAGCTTGCGAGCCCCGCAGTCGGCGGCCAAAAGAATGACAGCGGCTGACGCGAGGAGTGAGCTTGCGAGCCCCGCAGTCGGCGGCCGAAAGAATGACAGCGGCTGAGGTTGCGGACCCTCCGTCGGCAGCCGAGAAGATGACCGTGGCCAGGTGTGCGAGACCCGCAACCGGCGGTCGAAAGGATGACAGTGGCAGACCAGTTCGTGGACCTGCGGTCCGACACGGTGACCCGGCCGACCGCCGGGATGCGGGAGGCGATGGCCACCGCCGAGGTCGGTGACGACGTCTACGGCGAGGATCCGACGGTCAACGCTCTCGAAGCCGAGGTCGCCGCCCTGTTCGGGCACGAGGCGGCGCTGTTCGCCCCGAGCGGGTCGATGGCCAACCAGATCGCCCTGCAACTGCTGGTGTCGCCGGGCGACGAGCTGCTCTGCGACGCGGACGCGCACGTGGTCACGTACGAGATCGGGGCCGCAGCCGCGTACGGCGGGATCTCCTCGCGGACCTGGCCCGCCGTCGGCGCGGACATCGACCCGGAGGCGGTGGCCGGGATGATCCGGCCGGACGGCTTCTTCGCTGTTCCGACCCGCGCGATCGCCGTCGAGCAGACGCACAACCGGGGCGGCGGCGGGGTGATTCCGCTGAGCACCCTGCGGGATCTGCGCGCGGTCGCCGACGACGCGGGTGTGGCGCTGCACTGCGACGGCGCCCGGATCTGGCACGCGCACGTCGCGGACGGTGTGCCCCTGATCGAGTACGGCCGGCTCTTCGACACGCTGTCGGTGTGTTTGTCCAAGGGTCTCGGCGCGCCGGTCGGCTCGCTCGTGGTCGGCAGCGCCGACAAGATCGAACGAGCCCGGCTGATCCGTAAGCGGATGGGCGGCGGTATGCGCCAGGCCGGCATCCTCGCCGCGGCCGGCCGGTACGCGCTCGCGCACCACGTCGACCGACTGGCCGACGACCACGCCAAGGCGTCCCGGCTCGCCGAGGCGGTCGCGCCGTTCGGCGTGCTGGCGACGACGGTTCGCACCAACCTGGTCGCGCTGGACCTGACCAAGCACGCCCTGGACGCGCGTGCCCTGGCGGCCGTCGCACGGGCCGAGGGCGTACTCATCTCGGTGCTCGGCCCCCGTACCGCCCGCCTGGTCACCCACCTGGGCGTCAGCGACGCGGACATCGACCACGCGGTCGAAGCCCTACCCCGCATCCTGACGGCGTCCTAACCCCCCCCGGCCGTTCCCTCCCAGCTGTTGATCAAGAGGTTTGCGTCAGATTCCGGCGTCCGGATGACGCGAACCTCTTGATCAACGAGGATCGGCGGGGTGGAGGCGGGGTTCAGTGGTGGAGGCGGGTGAGGGTTTGGATGTCGGCGGCGTGGCCGACCTGCTTCTCGCTCGGGGTCTCCACGACCAGGGGTACGCCGGCGGTGGCGGGGTGCGTCATCAGCTCGGCGAAGGCGGGCTCGCCGATGGTGCCCTTGCCGATGTTCTCGTGCCGGTCCCGCGTGGAGCCGCACAGGTCCTTCGAGTCGTTGGCGTGGACCAGCCGTAGCCGGTCCGCGCCGACGGTGACCACCAGCGTGTCCAGGGTCGCCGTCATGCCACCCTCGACCGCCAGGTCGTGCCCGGCGGCCCAGGCGTGGCAGGTGTCGAAGCAGACCCCCAGCATCGGGTGGCGGTCCACCGCGTCCAGGTACGGACCGAGCTGCTCCACCCGCGAGGCGAGCGACCGGCCCCCGCCCGCGCTCGGCTCGACCAGCAGCATCGGGCCACCGGCGGCCGCGGCCCAGTCGAGCAGCGGCAGCAGTTCCTCGCGGACCTGCCGCATCGCCGCATCGGCGTGCCCCTCGTCCACCGAACTGCCCGCGTGGAACACCACCGCCTGAGCACCGATCGCCACGCCCCGACGCAGCGCGTGCGCCAGCGTCTGTGCCGACTTCTCGACCGTGGCCGGAGTGGGTGAGCCGAGGTTGACCAGCAGCGAGGCGTGGATGAACGCGGGAATGCCCCGCTCGGCGCAGCCGTCGCGGAACAGGGCGTCCTGCGCGGGGTCACCGTCGGGCAGCGCCCAGCCCCGCGAGTTGGAGACGTAGACCTGCACCACCCGCGCGCCGGTCGCGTCGACGTACGGCAGGGCGGCCTTGGCCAGCCCGCCGGAGGTCGGAGTGTGCGCGCCCACCGGACGCGAGGTTGCCGCC
>NZ_JBSFBM010000240.1:0-10710 GCF_053592955.1 Micromonospora sp. NPDC002411
TGCGCGCGGACACCAGGAACGCGGTGTGCGCGATCATCCGGTGGTCCGGACGGACGGCGAGGCCCTCGGCGTGCCAGTCGCGCACCAGCGACTCCCAGGCCCGTGGCTCGGTCCAGCCGCCGCGCTCGCGCAGCGCCTCGACCAGCTCGGAGAGCTGCGGTGTGGTGGCGACGTAACCGATGAACACCCCGCCGGGCACCAGGGCCCGCTCCACCATGTCGAGGGTCTCCCAGGGGGTCAGCATGTCCAGGATGATCCGGTCGAACCCGGTCTCCTGGCACTGCGCGACGTCACCGACGTGCAGGTGCCACGACGGGTGCGGTCCGTTGAAGAAAGCCTCGACGTTGCGCTTGGCGATCTGGGCGAAGTCGTCGCGCACCTCGAACGAGTGCAGTTCGCCCTCGGTGCCGACGGCGCGCAGCAGGGAGCAGCTCAGCGCGCCGGAGCCGGCGCCGGCTTCGAGGACCTTCGCGCCGGGGAAGATGTCGCCCATCGCGACGATCTGCGCCGAGTCCTTCGGGTAGATGACCTGGGCGCCGCGCGGCATGGACAGCACGTAGTCCGACAGGAGCGGCCGCAGGGCCAGGAACGCGGTGCCGCCACCGGAGGTGGTCACCACGCTGCCGTCGGGGAGCCCGATCAGCGTGTCGTGCGCCAGGATGCCGCGGTGGGTGTGGAACTCCTTGCCCGGCTCCAGCGTCACGGTGTGCATCCGCCCCTTGGGGTCGGTCAACTGGACCCGGTCGCCGGGCCGGAAGGGCCCTCGGTGCACGGGTGTCAGCGCCGGGGTGGCCGGGACGGTGGAGGGAGTTGCGGTCACTGTGTCATCTTCCGGTTGGGTTCGAGGAGCTGTGCTAGGTCCGCGATGTGCAGAATGCCGACGACATCTTCGCCTGACGTCACCACGTACTGCGCGCCCGGGTGGGTCTGTACGGCCTCCATCACCCGCTCGCCGTCCCACCCGAGCGTCAGGGTGGGGATCGTGCCCAGCGATCGGGCGACGGCGTCCACCGCCAGCCACGGGCGGCGCTCGACCGGCACCGCCTCGGCGGCGACCGGGTCGACCAGCGCCGCCGGCCGTCCCGCCGAGTCGGTGACCAGCAGGGCGGAATCTGGCTGACCCCCGTCGACGCGTCGGCGCTGCGCCTCGGCCAGCGGCGTACCGGTGGTCACCGGCCAGACCGGACGGGCCAGCCGGGACAGGTCGATGAGCGGGAACCGGCGGCTGACCCGGGCGGCCCGGATCGACTGCCCGGCGCCACGCCAGAGGGTGACGGCGACCAGCAGCATCAGCGGCAACGCCAGGGGCGCCAGGTAGTCGGCGACGGTGAGCACCAGGACCACGATCGTGGTGCCGACGGCGACGACGCGCCCCGCCCAGCCGGCGACCTCGGTGCCGAGGTGCCGGTCGCGGGTCAGCCCCCACACCGCGGCGCGCAGCGCCCGGCCGCCGTCGAGCGGCAGCCCGGGCAGGCTGTTGAACAGCGCGACGATGACGTTGCTGACCGCGAGCTGGAAGGCGAGCTGGTGGACCACGGTCCCCGGTGGCAGGGCGAGGGTGGCCGCGACCGCGAGGACGCCGAGCACCGCGGAGACCGCCGGGCCGGCCAGTGACACCAGCAGGTCGACGCGGGGCGACGGGGCGTCCCGGTCCATCTCGGTGTAGCCGCCGAGCAGTTCCAGGGTGATCCCGCGCACACCGATGCCGTAGCGGCGGGCCGTGAGGGCGTGCCCCAGCTCGTGCAGCAGCACCGAGCCGAGCAGCGACACCACGAAGCCGAAGCCGATCAGGTAGCCGCTGATCTGCGGCAGGTCCAGCTGACGGGCGGCGAACTCGGCGTACAGCACGGCGATGACCACCGCGAGCAGGACCATGGAGCCGTTGAGGTGCAGCGGCACCCCGAACACCCGGCCGACGTTGAGGCCGAGGCGCCGGTCGGGTCGGCGCGGTGGCCGGGTTCGTCGCTCCATCGGCACGATGCTACGGACCGTCGCTGTGCGGGGCGGGCGGCGGTAGGTGTCATACCGGTGCCCTAACCTTTGCGGACATGACGGCGGAACCGGTCACCACCACCCAGCCCTCCTCCCCGGCCCAGGCGCCGCCGACGGTGCGGGCCTCGCTGTCGCCGTCGCGGGCGGCGGATTTCAAGACCTGCCCGTTGCTCTACCGGTTCCGCAGCATCGACCGGCTGCCCGAGCGCACCACCATGGAGCAGGCCCGGGGCACGTTGGTGCACGCGGTGCTGGAGCGGCTGTTCGACCTGCCCGCGCAGGGGCGCACGCCAGCCGCGGCCGGCGATCTGGTGGCGCCCCAGTGGGATCGGCTGGTCACCGAGCAGCCGGAGCTGGCCGGGCTGTTCGACGGAGCTGAGCCGACCGACGCGGCGGAGTTCCTCCGCTCGGCCGCCGGGCTGCTGGAGGGTTACTTCGCGGTGGAGGACCCGACCCGGCTGGAGCCGGCCGAGCGGGAGAGCCTGATCTCGGCGGTGGTCGACGAGGAGCTGCTCATCCGGGGCTACCTGGACCGGCTCGACGTCGCGCCGGACGGGGCGCTGCGGGTGGTCGACTACAAGACCGGCGGCGCGCCACGGGAGGCGTTCGAGGCGCGGGCGCTGTTCCAGCTGAAGTTCTACGCCCTCGTGCTGTGGCGCACCCGGGGGGTGGTGCCCCGGGTGCTGCGGTTGCTCTACCTGCGCGACGCCGAGGTGCTGGACTACACGCCGGACGCCGACGAGCTGGTCCGCTTCGAGCGCACTGTCGTCGCCCTGTGGCGGGCGATCGAGCAGGCCACCGCCCGGCAGGATTTTCGCCCCCGGCCGAGCCGGCTCTGCGACTGGTGCAGCCACCAGGCCCTGTGTCCCACCTTCGGAGGCACCCCACCGCCGTTCCCGGTCGCGGTGGCGAACGTTGACCCGCTGCGCGACTCCCGGTCCGCTCCGGTGGCGCCGGGCGCCGACGAGTGACGGCCCGCTCCGCCGCGCGCTGACGCCGGCGACGAGGGTCGCCCCCGCCGCCTCGCGGGCTGGTCGACGACGGGTGGGCGTCCTCCCATCGGCGTGGTGGTCCCCGACACGACGCTGCCCGCCCCCGCGCCGACCCGCGACCCGACATCGGCGGTGCCGTTGCGATCGGGACAACGCGACGGGCCGCGCTCTACGGTGATCCGCGACGCACCGGCCGGTGTACGCGAGGATGACCGGTGCGGCAGCACGACGTCGGCGGGACAGGAGACGTGATGACCGATCGGGTGGCCCCGGCGCGGCCGGTGCGTATCCTCCTCGCCGACGACCAGCCGCTGCTGCGTACCGGGTTCCGGATGGTGCTGGGCGCCGAGGGCGACCTGGACGTGGTGGCGGAGGCCGGGGACGGCGTGGAGGCGGTGGAGTTGTCCCGCCGGCTCCTACCCGACGTGGTCCTGATGGACATCCGGATGCCGCGGATGGACGGGGTGGCCGCGACCCGGGCGATCGTCGAGGCCCGCCTGCCGGTGCGGGTGCTGGTGTTGACCACCTTCGACCTGGACGAGTACGTGGTGGGCGCGTTGCGCGCGGGCGCCAGTGGGTTCCTGGCCAAGGACGTGCCGGCCGAAGAGTTGATCTCGGCGATCCGCACCATCGCAGGCGGCGACGCGGTGGTGGCGCCCCGGATCCTGCGGCGGCTGCTGGACCGGTTCGCCGCACTGCTGCCCGACCCGACGGCGACGCCCGCGGCAGCCCTCGACGCGCTCACCGACCGGGAACGTGAGGTGCTGGTGCAGGTCGCGCGAGGGCTGTCGAACGCCGAGATCGCCGCGGTGCTGTCGGTCAGCGAGACCACCATCAAGACCCACGTCGGGCACGTGCTGACCAAGCTGCGACTACGTGACCGGGTGCAGGCAGTGGTGCTGGCGTACGAGTCGGGTCTGGTCCGCCCCCGGGCGTAGCTCCGCGGGCCCGGGTACCTCACCCGGCGTACACGAAGATCCCTCCATGGGGGGACGGCCGGCGTTGCCGCCGTCACCTACCGTGACCGGAGACGGTCTGGCGAGGTTGACCCTCCTGTGACGTGAGGGGGCAGGGTCGGAAACACGCACGACCGACCATCGGGTCAGGGGCAACCCTGACGCGACATAAGGGTGCACCCGCAGCGGGAAATCCGCGCCAGGTCAACCCGTGGGCGGACGGTACGGGCGCGAGCAGCGCAGATGATGGAACAGTCGCGCCGGACCATCGGGGGGCGGCGTGAATTCGGACAGACGGAAGAGGTAGATGACGTGACCGCGACGGTAGGCCAGCAGGCGCAGGCCGCGGCCCGGGCGAACGACGTGTGGAAGGTGTACGGCAGCGGCGAGGCGCAGGTCATCGCGCTGCGGGGGGTCAGCGCGGAGTTCGAACGCGGCCAGTTCACCGCGATCATGGGGCCGTCGGGTTCCGGCAAGTCGACGCTGATGCACTGCCTGGCGGGCCTGGACTCGGTGACCCGGGGCACGGTGTCGATCGGCGAGACGACGGTCACCGGGCTCGGCGACGCGGGGCTGACGAAGCTGCGCCGCGACAAGGTGGGTTTCATCTTCCAGCAGTTCAACCTGCTGCCCACCCTGACGGCCAAGGAGAACATCCTGCTGCCGCTGTCGATCGCCGGGCGTAAGCCGGACCAGGCCTGGTACGACACGGTGATCGAGACGGTCGGTCTGCGGGACCGGTTGGACCACCGGCCGGCGCAGCTCTCCGGCGGGCAGCAGCAGCGGGTGGCGTGCGCGCGGGCGCTGGTCTCCCGCCCTGAGGTGATCTTCGCGGACGAGCCGACCGGCAACCTGGACTCGCGCTCCGGCGCGGAGGTGCTCAACTTCCTGCGCAACTCGGTCCGCGAGCACGGTCAGACGATCGTGATGGTCACCCACGACCCGACCGCCGCCGCGTACGCCGACCGGGTGGTCTTCCTCGCCGACGGCGAGATCGTCTCGGAGCTGATCGAGCCGACCGCCGAGACGGTGCTGGACACCATGAAGAAGCTGGACACTCCGGCCGAGGTGGGCAACTGATGTTCCGCGCGACGCTGAAGAGTCTGCTGGCCCGCAAGGTCCGGCTGATCCTGTCCGGGCTGGCGGTCGTGCTCGGGGTCATGTTCGTCTCCGGCGCCTTCGTCCTCACCGACACGCTGGGCCGCTCGTTCGACTCGGTCTTCGCCGACGGCTTCTCCGAGATCGACGTGAACGTCGCGGCGAAGCCGAAGGTCGAGCTCAGCGAGCTGGAGGGCGAGCAGACCGCCGCGCCACTGCCGGCCGCCGTGGTGGACCGGGTGAAGCAGGTTCCGGGGGCCGCCTCGGCGACGGGCATCGTCAACGCCGACGGCGCCCGGGTGATCGGCAGCAACGGCAAGGTGGTCACCTCGTTCGGTCCGCCGCAGCTGGGCGAGAACTGGACCGGGGAGAGCGACCTGCTGCGGCTGCGCGAGGGGCGTGCGCCGCAGGCCGAGGACGAGATCGTCCTCAACAAGGCCCTGGCCACCACGGCGAAGGTGCAGGTCGGCCAGAAGGTCGGCGTGCTCACCGCGTTCGAGTCGAAGAAGCGGGACTTCACGCTGGTCGGCATTGCCGGCTACAGCGGTGACCGGGACTCGATCGGCGGGGTGAACGAGGTCTTCTTCACCACGCCCGTGGCGCAGCGGCTGATGCTGGGCGAGCCGGACGTGTTCAGCAGCATCACCGTGACCGCCGCCGACGGGGTGTCCGACGAGAAGCTGCGCGACGACGTGGCCCGCACCCTCGGCGCGGACTTCGAGGTGAAGACGGGCGAGCAGGTCGCCTCGGACGCCGCGGCGAGCTTGAAGGAGGGCCTGTCCTTCTTCAACAAGATCCTGCTCGGTTTCGCGGCGGTGGCCCTGCTGGTGGGCACCTTCCTGATCCTCAACACCTTCTCGATCATCGTGGCCCAGCGCACCCGTGAGTTGGCACTGATGCGCGCCATCGGCGCCAGCGGCCGGCAGATCATCGGGTCGGTGGTGCTGGAGGCCATCGCCGTCGGGTTGATCGCCTCGATGCTCGGCCTGGCCGCCGGCATCGGCGTGGGCGCGTTGCTGGCGTACCTGTTCGGCAATCTGGCCGGTGGGCTCACCCTCGCCGGGATCGGCGTGCCGGCGGCGGCGGTGATCGGGGCGTTCTCTGTCGGGCTGGTCATCACGGTGGTGGCGGCGCTGTTGCCGGCGCTGCGGGCCGCGCGGATCCCGCCGATCGCGGCGATGCAGGACGTGGCCACCCCGGACCGGCCGTTGACCAAAATCACCGTGGCCGGGTCGCTGGTCACCGCCATCGGCGCGGTGCTGCTGTTCCTCGGGCTCAGCGGCAACGCCGGTGGTCAGACACTGACCACCATCCTCGGTGGGGTGCTGTTCGCGTTCATCGGCGTGGCGCTGCTGACCCCGCTGATCAGCCGGCCGGTGGTGAGCCTGCTCGGCGCGATCTTCTCCTGGTCGCTGCCGGGCAAGCTGGGCCGGCTCAACTCGGGGCGTAACCCGCGCCGGACCGCGATCACCGCGGCGGCGTTGATGGTCGGCATCGCGCTGGTCACCGGCATCACAGTCATCCTCGACTCGGCCAAGGGCAGCATCAGCGCCCTGGCCCAGGACACCGTCAAGGCCGAGCTGGTGATCGCCGGGGCGCAGGGCGGGCCGCGCCCGCCGAGCTTCGACCCGGCGGTACTGGACCAGGCCAAGACGCTGCCCGGCGTGCAGATGGTCGACGGCGAGTACGGCGACATGGCCCAGATCGACGGCGAGCGCACCTGGGTCGGGGCGAGCAGCGACATCGCGTCGCTGCGGCAGATCTTCAGTGCCAAGCCCGTCGCCGGTGACATCGACCGACTCGGGCCGACGCAGATGCTGGCCAGTTCGGACACCGCCGACTCGCGTGGCTGGTCGGTGGGTTCGACGGTGAACGTGCAGTTGACCCGGGGCGAGACGCGGACGTACACCATCAGCGGCATCTACGAGTCCGGGCAGCTGTTGAACCCGGTGATGCTGCCGGTGACGGCGGCGAAGGACTTCGCGATCCCGCAGCCCTTCCAGGGGTACGTTCAGCTGACGCCCGGCACCCCGGTGGCCGACGTGCAACCGCAGGTGGAGACGCTTCTCGCGGACAGCCCCGAGGTGTCGGTGGCCGACCGGGACGCGTTCATCAAGCAGCAGACCGGTCAGCTCGACGGGCTACTCACGATGATCCAGATCCTGTTGGCACTGGCCATCGTGATCGCCGTGCTGGGCATCATCAACACCCTGGCGCTGTCGATCCTGGAACGGACCCGCGAGTTGGGGCTCCTGCGCGCCATCGGTCTACGCCGGTCCCAGACCATGGGCATGATCACCGTGGAGGCGGTGGTGATCTCGGTGTTCGGCGCGTTGCTGGGCGTGGCGGTCGGCACCGGCCTCGGCGCCGCGGTGGTCGAGGCACTCAAGGACGAGGGCATCACCGACCTGATCCTGCCCTGGGGGCAGATGGGTGTCTTCCTCGGTCTCGCCGCGATCATCGGTGTGGTGGCCGCGGTGCTCCCGGCCATCCGGGCGGCACGGATCAACGTCCTGGGCGCCATCGCCCACGACTGACGCTCCGACGCCGAATGGGGGTCCCGCACCGCGGGGCCCCCATTCGCGTCCGTCAGGCTGCCGCCCGGTCGGCGAGCAGCGCCGCGAGCAGGTCCAGGTCGACGCCGGTGAGGCTCTCCACCTGGTGTACGCCGGCAGTGCTGGCGAGCGCCACCTCCGCCGGTACGGCCAGCACTGCCGCGCCCGAGGCGAGCGCGCTGGCCACGCCGGTCGGTGAGTCCTCGATCGCCACACAACGCTCGATCGGCACACCCAGTCGCCGGGCCGCGGTCAGGTACGGCTCGGGGTGCGGCTTGGCCGCGACCACCTCGTCGCCGGCGACCACGGTGTCGAAGTTGTCCCGGCCGAGGGTGTCCAGGGCGATCTCGACGAGTGCCCGAGGGCTGGAGGTGACCAGCGCGGTGGGGATTCGCGCCGCGCGGACCGCGCGCAGCAGCTCGAACGCGCCCGGCTGCCAGGGCAGACCGGTGCGGAACAGCTCCAGGATCCGGGCGTTGATCCACGCCGCGCTGATCTCCGGATCCCGTTCGGGCTGGCCCAGGTCGTCGTGCAGGATGCGCATCGACTCGGCCATGGCGGTGCCGATGATCGACTGGCGGGCCTCGACGGACAGGTCCCCGCCGTACTCCCGGGCGAGTTCCTGCAACGCGATGTCCCACAGCTTCTCGCTGTCGACCAACGTGCCGTCCATGTCGAAGAGCACGGCGGCGGGGTGATGGCTGTTCAGCGGATCCTCCAGGGTCGTGGCCGACACCGGCGATCCTGCCAGGGCCCGGACAGGCGGGGGGCCGCGACGGGCGTGCACGTGATCCGGGCAACCCGCTCAGCCCAGGTCGCAGGCCTCCAGCGACCGCTCGTACCCGCGGAAGAACGATTCGGTGCGCTGCTCGGCGGTGCCGTGCGAGCCTTCGGCGAACCACGGCTGGTCGGGGTCGTCGCCGACCGCCGCCAACCCTTCCCGGAACTCGTCCAGGTCACCGTCGGCCAGGGTCAGGGCACCGGAGCGCACCGAGTCGCCGAGGTACGCCCCGGCCATGCAGTCGGCCTGCAACTCCTGCTGGATGGTGAAGCTGTAGTTGATGCCGAGCCGCACCTGGATGGCGTGCGCGTACTCGTGCCCGAGCAGGTAGAACACGAACGCGTCACCGACCTGGCGGAACGCCGCCACCGACCAGCGGACGTCGTACGCGATGAAGTCGCCCCGCGAGCAGTAGACCGCGTTGTTGCGGGGCAGCGGCTCGCCGCCGCAGGACACCTCGCCCTCCCGCTGGTAGGGGGTGATCCGCCGGACCGGTTGGAACCGCTCACCGGACGCCTTGAACTGGGCTGCCCAGTAGCGCTCGGCGATGGCCCGCGCGTCGGCGACGTCCTGCTCGAATTCGGCGACGCTCGTGGTGCTGTCGGCCCGGGTGGTGCCGGGCCCGGGTGACGCCTGCGACTGCTGCGGTGCCTGACGCTCACCCTCCGGCTCGGCCAACCCACCGCCCGCGCAGGCCAGCGACACGAGGGCCGCGGCCAGCAGGGCCGCCACGGTGCCTCGGGCGCCGCGTCCTGACCGTGCCCCCACTGTGCCTCCCAGACATCGCTGCTCGCGCTGAGCAGTACCCCGACGACACGACCGTCACGCCCGTCACCCGATTCACGTGTGCGCCAGCCGAACGGTTCACCCCTTCGCCCGCGCCTCAGCCGCTGGACTCCCGACCGCGCTGCCACGTGCCGCCCTGGTCGCCGTGCCGCTCGGCCTCGTACCGCTGCTGCCGGGCCCGGGCGTCCCGCCCGGCCGCACGGTCGTCGACCGCAGACCGCCCTCGCCGCAGTACGACCCCGGCCGCCAGACCCGCCACCACGACGAAAACCCCCACCACCACCCACACCGTCGCCATGCCCGCCAACCTAACGCCCTCCCACCACCCCACCCCTCCTGGTAATCATGCGGTTGTTGTCGTGCGGCTCGGCGCGTCGAGGCGACAACTTCATGATCGACCGATCAGGTGGGGTGGGTGTGTCCGGGGTGGGGGTGCTGCTTCGACGTTTCCTTCGAGGGCGTCGGAGGGCGCCCATGGACAGGATGGAGCAGCACCGTGAAGTACATGATTTTGCTCTACGGCTCACAGCAGGACTACGACGTGCTGTCGGGGCGGGCGACCGGCCGGCCCGCCATGTCGGCCGAGCAGATCGCGGCGATGCACAAGCACATGGAGACCTTCCATCAGGCGCTGGCCGAGTCCGGGGAACTGGTCGACGCCCAGGGCCTGAGCGAGCCGGTGCACGCCCGCCGGGTGCAGGTACGCGAGGGCGCGCCAGTGGTCACCGACGGCCCGTACCCGGAGACGCAGGAGGTCCTGGCGGGTTACACGATCGTGGAGTGTGCGAGCTTCGACCGGGCCACCGAGATCGCCGCGGGCCTGGTCGATCCGGACGCCCCGGGCGGTTACGTGGACGTGCGGCCGGTGCTGGACGGCATTGAGGACCTGGGCGGCTGACGGGTGCCCGAGACACGGGTCGAGGACCTGCTGCGCGAGTTCGCGCCGCAGGTCCTCGGCGCGCTGGTACGCCGATTCGGGCACTTCGACACCGCCGAGGACGCGGTGCAGGAGGCGCTGATCGCCGCGGCCGAGGCCTGGCCGCGCGACGGTGTACCGGAGAACCCACGCGGTTGGCTGATCACCGTCGCGTCCCGCCGGCTGACCGACCTGCTGCGCCGGGAGCAGGCCCGGATGCGCCGCGAGGACACCGTGGCGCGGTGGGTGCTCCCGGAGCAGTGGCGCGCTCCGGCGGCTGATCGACCGCTGGCGGACGAGGACGACACGCTCATCCTGCTCTTCCTGTGTTGCCATCCGGCACTGTCGCCGACGTCGCAGATCGCGCTCACGTTGCGTGCGGTGGGCGGGTTGACCACCGCCGAGGTGGCCCGCGCCTTCCTGGTGCCGGAGGCGACGATGACCCGGCGGATCAGCCGGGGCAAGCAACGGATCCGCGACAGTGGGCTGCGGTTCGCGCCACCCACCGACGAGGAGCGGGCCGACCGGCTCGCCGCCGTGCTGCACGTGCTCTACCTGGTCTTCACCGAGGGGTACGCGCGCACCGCCGGCCCGGGGTTGCTGCGCGCCGACCTGACCGCCGAGGCGATCCGCC
>NZ_JBSFBM010000241.1:0-10684 GCF_053592955.1 Micromonospora sp. NPDC002411
GCGTGCTGCCTTCTGGTTTCCGGGCGGGGGCCGGCCGGGGTGGCGCGGGCCGGGCCACCGGCCGAGGTGGACCCGAGAGGGAGGGTTGATGGGGTTCGACTTCGCCGATGAGCAGCCGAAGCTCCTCATGCTGATGTACGGGCTGGTCGCCTTCGTGGTGGTGGTGGGCGGTCTGCTCCTGCTGCTCGACGTCGTGCCGGCCTGGTTCGCCCGGAGACGGGAGGCGCAACTCGTCGCCGCCTCGGCGGGTGGGGCCCCGCTCCCCCGCCGGACCAAGCCGCGGGAGGGCCTCTTCGCGCTCTTCTTCCTGCTGCCGACGCTGTTGCTGCTCCTCATCGGCCTGGTCGTGCCGGCCATCCGCACCATGCTGCTCTCCCTGATGGACGGGAGCAGCACCAACTGGGTGGGGCTGCGCAACTACGGCTGGATGTTCTCCGACGACTCGATCGTCCGAGTTCTGATCAACACCCTGGTCTGGGTGCTCCTCGTCCCCCTGGTCGCGACCGGCTTCGGCCTGCTCTACGCCGTGATGGTGGACAAGGCCCGGTTCGAGGCGGTGGCCAAGTCACTGATCTTCCTGCCGATGGCCATCTCCTTCGTCGGCGCCAGCATCATCTGGAAGTTCGTCTACGCCTACCGGGGCGAGGGTGACCAGATCGGTCTGCTCAACCAGATCGTGGTCAGCCTCGGTGGTGAGCCGAAGCAGTGGCTGCTCGAATCACCGCTGAACACGCTCCTGCTCATCGTCATCATGGTCTGGATCCAGGCCGGTTTCGCCATGGTGGTGCTCTCCGCCGCGATCAAGGCGATCCCCGGCGACATCGTGGAGGCCGCCCGCCTCGACGGGGTCAGCCCGTGGCAGATGTTCTGGCAGATCACCATGCCGAGCATCCGGCCGGCCCTGATCGTCGTGGTGGTGACCCTCACGATCGCCACGCTCAAGGTCTTCGACATCGTCCGGACCTCGACCAACGGCAACTACGACACCAGCGTGATCGCCAGCGAGATGTACAACCAGGCGTTCCGGTACGGCCAGAACGGGCAGGGTTCCGCGTTGGCGGTCTTCCTGTTCATCCTGGTCATCCCGGTCGTGATCTACCAGATCCGCAACCTCCGTCAGCAGCGGGAGGGCTGAGATGACCACCGCAACGCCCACCGTCGCCGCCGGCACACAGAAGACCGCCGGCACCCCGTCCAGCACGGCCGGCAGGGTCCGCAAGCGGCTCAACAGCCGCACCGCGACGCTCGTCTCGATCGTCATCGCGGTGGTCTGGACCGTCCCGACCTTCGGCCTGTTCATCTCCTCCATCCGGCCCGAGGACGAGATCAAGACGACCGGCTGGTGGACCGCGTTCACCAACCCGCAGTTCACGTTGGAGAACTACGAGCAGGTCCTGTTCGGACGGTCGTCGTCCTCCGGGCAGCTCGCCAGCTACTTCATCAACTCGCTGGCCATCACCATCCCGTCGGTGCTCTTCCCGCTCGCGTTCGCGGCCCTCGCCGCGTACGCGCTGGCATGGATCAACTTCCGCGGCCGGGACTGGCTCTACATCGCGATCTTCGCCTTGCAGATCGTCCCGTTGCAGATGGCCCTGGTGCCGCTGCTGAAGTTCTTCTCCACCGGTGTCACCCTCGGCGGCGTCACACTGATGCCGGCCTGGGACCTGGTCGACGAACAGAAGTTCGCCCAGGTGTGGTTCGCGCACACCTGCTTCGCGCTCCCGTTCGCCGTCTTCCTGCTGCACAACTTCGTCTCGCAACTGCCCTCGGACCTGATGGAGGCGGCCCGCGTCGACGGCGCCACCCACCCGAAGATCTTCCGGACCATCGTGCTGCCGCTGATCACCCCGGCGCTGGCGGCGTTCGGCATCTTCCAGTTCCTCTGGGTCTGGAACGACCTGCTGGTGGCGCTGATCTTCGCCGGTGGCGGCAACGAGACCGCCCCGCTCACCGTCCGGCTGGCCGAGATGGCCGGCACCCGGGGCAACGAGTGGCAGCGACTCACCGCCGGCGCGTTCGTCTCCATCGTCGTACCGCTCATCGTTTTCCTGTCCCTGCAGCGTTTCTTCGTGCGAGGTCTGCTCGCCGGCAGCGTCAAGGGCTGACCCGCTTGCCCGCCGCCGCCTGGCCCCTCGGGCGGCGGCGGGCGCGCCGGGCACCGAGCGGGGGAAACCGTGACGAAGATTGATGATGTGGCCCGGCTGGCCGGCGTGTCCACGGCCACCGTCTCGCGGGCCCTGCGCGGGTTGCCGACGGTCTCGGCCGCCACCCGACGCCGGGTGCTCGCCGCCGCCGAGCAGCTCGACTACGAGGTGTCGCCGAGCGCGTCCAGGCTCGCCGGTGGCCGGACCGGCACCGTCGCCGTGGTGGTTCCCCGGATCACCCGCTGGTTCTTCAGCACCATTGTGGAGGCGGTCGAGGAATACCTCCACCAGTCCGGCTACGACCTGCTGCTCTACAACCTGGGTGGTCGGGAACAGGTCCGCCAGCGGGTCCTGCGGACCGCCAACCTGCACAAGCGGGTGGACGCCATCATGCTGGTCGCCACCCCACTGCGGCCGGCCGACCTGACCGCGCTGGCCGCCCTGGAACTGCCCGGGGTGACCATCAGCTCGGGAAGCAGGGTGCCCAACTGGCCGTGCGTACGCATCGACGACGTGGCCGCCGCCCGGGCCGCCACCCGACACCTGATCGACCTCGGCCACCACCGGATCGCGCACATCTCCGGTGACCCGGACGACGAGTTGGCGTTCACGACCCACCTCGACCGCCGCCGGGGCTACCAGGCGGAGTTGCGGGCCGCGGGCCTGCGGCCCGATCCGAGCCTCGACGTCGAGTCCACCTTCACCATCGACGGCGGCACCCGGGCCACCGCCGAGTTGCTGGCCCGCGGTGACCCACCGACCGCCATCGTCGCCGCCTGCGACGAGATGGCGATGGGCGCGATGACAGCGCTGCGCGACGCCGGACTGCGGGTGCCACAGGACGTCAGCGTCATCGGCATCGACGACCACGACCTTGCCGGCATGCTCGGGCTCAGCACCATCGCCCAGCCCGCCGCCGAGCAGGGCCGACTGGCCGCCCGGATGCTGCTCGACCCACTCGAAGCCCGACCCCCGGGGCCCATCCCGGGTCAGCAGAGCGCCGACTGCGAGACATCGGTGATCCTGCCCACTCGGCTGGTGGTCCGGGAGTCGACAGCACCACCACGGGCACACTGAAAACCTAACCACAGCGCGACACGGGAGAAGACCCTGAACACCGATCCGACGCAGCAGACCCCCTCCGGTCACCCGGTCACCGGCTGGTGGACCGAGGCGACCATCTACCAGATCTATCCCCGCTCGTTCGCCGACTCGGACGGCGACGGCATCGGTGACCTTCCCGGCATCACCGCCCGCCTCGACCACCTGGTCGAGCTGGGCGTGGACGCGGTGTGGCTCTCCCCGTTCTACCCGTCGCCGCAGGCCGACGCCGGTTATGACGTGGCCGACTACCGCGACGTCGACCCGCTGTTCGGGAGCCTCGCCGACGCGGACAAGCTGATCGCCGAAGCCCGGTCCCGCGGCCTGCGGGTGATCGTGGACCTGGTGCCGAACCACACCTCCTCGGCACACCGCTGGTTCCAGGAGGCCCTGCCCACCCCGCCCGGCAGCCCGGAACGGTCCCGGTACATCTTCCGTGACGGTCTCGGCCCCGACGGCGAGCAGCCGCCGAACGACTGGCAGAGCGTCTTCGGCGGCCCCGCCTGGACCCGCACGGTGGACCCGGACGGGCAGCCCGGCCAGTGGTACCTGCACCTGTTCGACACCGGCCAGCCGGACCTCAACTGGGACAACCCGGAGGTCCACGCGGAGTTCCTGGACGTGCTGCGGTTCTGGTTGGACCGTGGGGTGGACGGCTTCCGGGTCGACGTGGCGCACGGCCTGGTCAAGCAGGCCGACCTGGCCGACTGGCAGGAACCGCAGGAGATCCTCTCCGGCAACGAGATCGACAAACCGCGCCCACCGATGTGGGACCAGGAGGGCGTGCACGAGATCTACCGGCAGTGGCGGCAGGTCCTGGACAGCTACCCGGGCGAGCGGGTGCTGGTCGCCGAGGCATGGGTGGAACCGGCCGAGCGGCTGGCCCGGTACGTGCGGTCGGACGAGATGCACCAGGCGTTCAACTTCGAGTACCTGCTCGCCGCGTGGACCGCACCGGCCCAGTACGCGGTGATCACCCGCTCGTTGGAGGCGACCGACTCGGTCGGCGCGCCGACCACCTGGGTGCTGTCCAACCACGACGTGGTGCGGCACGCGTCCCGCCTCGGCCTGGCGATCGGCGGTGGCCGCCCCAACGGCATCGGCATCGGCGACCCGCAGCCGGACGCGGCACTCGGCCTGCGCCGGGCCCGGGCAGCCACGCTGCTGATGCTCGCCCTGCCCGGCTCCGCGTACCTCTACCAGGGCGAGGAGCTGGGTCTCCCCGAGCACACCACGCTGCCGGACGAGGCCCGGCAGGACCCGACCTGGGCACGCACCGGGCACACCCAGCGCGGCCGGGACGGCTGCCGGGTACCGATCCCGTGGGAGGCCGACGCGCCGTCGTACGGCTTCGGGCCCACCGACGCGAGCTGGCTGCCGCAGCCGTCGCTCTGGGCGGAGTACGCGCTGGACCGCCAGCGCGACGTGCCCGGCTCGACGTACGAGCTGTACCGCACGGCGCTGCGGCTGCGTCGCGCCCACGGGCTGGGTCGCGGCACCCTTGAATGGTTGTCCTCCGGCGACGAGGTGCTGACCTTCCGCAACGGCGAGCTGACCGTGCTGACCAACTTCGGCGAGACCCCGGTGCCGGTACCGACCGATGCCGAGGTGCTAGCGAGCAGCGCTCCCCTGGAAGACGACGGCGCCGTCCCCACCGACGTGACCGTCTGGCTGCGCACCGCCTGACCCGAGCCGCTGAGGGGCCAAGATCCGCGCAACATCAGGGATGTTGGCCCCTCCTGCTCGCCCGAGGCAGCACTTTCCCTGATGTTGCGCGGATCTTGAGGCGTGGGACGCGCGGGCGCGGCGCGTGGGAGTCAGAGGCGGTCGGCTCGGGTGTGCAGCAGGTCGTGCACGTTCTCGATGTCCGCCGGTGAGGTTCGCGAGGCCAGCCAGTACATGACACCCGTGGGAATGAAGAAGAGCTGGAACGCGGCCAGCCCGACGGCGAAGTTCAACGGCGGCGGGAATGCCGCGCGCAGCCCCTGGAACGCCACCCCGACCAGCCCGTTGCCGGCCGCCCGACCGACCCCGTTGACCAGGTTGCCCAGGCTGTAGACAGTGCCCCGGTGCTCCGGCGGGTTGACGTCGGCGATCAGCGCGAACCAGTTCGGCGAGTTGGCCGACGTCAGCGCGAGCGCCACGATCGCGGTGAGCAGGCTCAGCCCCACCGACGGCTCGGTGAAGACGCTGGACAGCACCGCGCCGACCACCGCGCCGCCGCTCGCGCCGTCCGGCACGTCGATGGTCACCGGGACGAAGAACAACACCAGGTAGAACGGCAACGCGGCGAGGATGCCGACCGCGGCGACCAGGGCGCGACCTCTCGGCGTACGCCGTTGCAGCGCGTCGCCGACCAGCCCACCGACGATGGAGAGCACCCCGCCGAGTTGGAACAGCGTGGCGAAGACGCTGCCCACCACCACCGCCGTGGACGACGAGTAGCCCTGGGCCTCGGCTCGTTCGGCGAAGAGCACCGGCAACCACACCAGGGACCCGAAGGCGGCCTGTGCGGTGAGGCCCTGCAGGATCAGCCACCGGTTGGTGCGTCGGGCCAGGATGCGCGGCAGGTCGGCACGGCTGATCCGGTAGTCGTACTCGGCGCCGGCGTCCAGCCGGTCGGCCAACTCCGGTTCGCTCTGGCCGCGCCGGATGTCGTAGGTGAACAGGTAGGCCACTGTGGCGACCAGGCCGACGCCGGTCAGGATCAGGAACGGCCGCCGCCAGTCCGTCGCGCCGAGCAGCCCTCCGAGGAGGGTGCCCGCCAGGGTGCCGATCCCCTGGGAAAGCCCCCAGAAGCTCATCACCAGCCCGCGCCGGGTCGGTGAGATCAGGTCGGTGACCACCGAGAAACCGACCGAGCCGACCGCACCGAGGCCGACCGCGGCGACCAGTTGCCCAGTGAAGAACGTCAGGTAACCGCCGGCGAGCGCGCTACCGCCGGTACCCGCCGCCCACAACAGAGTGCCCACCATGAGCAGCGGCTTACGGTTGGTCCGGTCGCCGACGTACGCCCAGCCGACGGCTGCCACCGCGCTGACCAGGAAGCTGACGGCGGTGACCAGACCGAGCAGCCGCCCCGACACGTCGAACGCGTCGGAGATCGGGCCGTACAGCGGCGGGACCAGCCCGATGGCCACGTTGTCCAGTGAGGCGAGCAGCACGAACACCACGACGCTGTACAGCCGGTGCGCCGGGCCGCCGCCCCAGCCGTGCGGGCGTCGGCCGGGCTGTTGCCCGCCCCGGCCGGGCCCGCCACTGGTCACCGTCATGACCGGCAGCCAACCAGACGCGGCTGAGGAGGTCGTCACGCGGGTGGGTGCCGGTCAGCTTTCCCGGGCACCCACCCGCGTCGATCCCGACGGTCAGCGGCGGTCGAGCACCAGTCCACGGGCCGCCGCGTACTGCTCACGAACGGCGGGGACGGGCTCGGCCGCGTACTCCTCGGTGCCCTCGACCGCCCAGACCGGCGGCGTCGGACCACCCAGGGCGACCCAGGCGGCCTGCCGGGCGGCGCCGTCGGCGACGTACTCCCCCGCCGGCGGGACGACGACCGGGCAGCCGAAGACCTGCGGAGCGATCCGACGCACCGCGGCGGACCTGGCCCCGCCGCCGACCAGGATGACCCGGCGGGCCGTGGCGCCCTGTGCGGTCAGCGCGTCCAGACCGTCGGCGAGCGCGCAGAGCATGCCCTCCACGGCGGCACGGGCCAGGTGCGCGGGCGTCGACGTACGCAGGGTCAGACCGTGCACCGCCCCGGTGGCGAGCGGCCGGTTGGGTGTCCGCTCACCCTCCAGATAGGGCACCATGACCAGCCCGTCCGCACCCGCCGGCGCGGAGAGCGCCAACTCGGCCAACTCGTCCAGGCTGACGCCGAGCATCGTGGCGGCCGCGTCCAGCACCCGGGCCGCGTTGAGCGTGGCGACCAGCGGAAGGAAGCGACCGGACGCGTCGGCGAAGCCCGCCACCGCGCCGCTCTCATCGCCGGCCGGCACGTCGGCGACGCTGAACACCGTGCCGGAGGTGCCGATGGAGACGATCACGTCACCCGGGCCGGCCCCCACGCCGAGCGCGGCGGCGGCGTTGTCGCCGGTGCCCGCGCCGAGCAACGCGCCGCCCGACCCACCCACCTCGTCGGCGAGCTTCCCCGCCGAGTCCGCCGGGCCGAGCACCTCCGGGACGATCAGTCGCCGCCCGAAGCCCTGCTCCAACAGGTCCAGCCGATATTCGCCGCTGGCCGGCGACCAGTAGCTGGTGCCGCTCGCATCCCCCCGGTCGGTGCGCAGCGCGTCCAACCCCGGCGCGCCGGCCAACCGCCAGGTCAGCCAGTCGTGTGGCAGGCACACGGCGGCCACCCGGGCGGCCTGCTCCGGCTCGTGCCGGGCCAGCCAGCGCAGCTTCGTGAGGGTGAAGCTGGCCACCGGCACGCTACCGGTGGCCTCGGCCCAGAACCGACGCCCGGCCGCACCGCCGCCGGCCTCTTCGATGAGGTCGGCGGCGGCGTCGGCGGACCGGGTGTCGTTCCACAGCAGCGCCGGGCGGACCACCCGGCCTTCCTCGTCGAGGCACACCATGCCGTGTTGCTGGCCGGCGACGGAGATCGCGGCCACGTCGGCCAACCCGCCGGCCTGGTCGGCAGCGCTACGCAGCGCCTGCCACCAGGCCTCCGGGTCGACCTCGGTGCCATCCGGATGTGCGGCCCGACCCTGCCGGAGCAGGGCACCGGTCTCCGCGTCCCGGATGACCACCTTGCAGGACTGGGTGGACGAGTCGACGCCCGCGACCAACGGCATGGCGGGGCCTCAGCGGGCGCCGAGCAGGTGCTCGACGGCGAGCTGGTTGAGCCGGACGAAGGCGAAGCCCCGCGCGGCCACCGCGTCCACGTCGACGTCCTCGAACGCGGACCGGTCGGCCAGGAACTCCTCGTAGCCCTCGCCGTCGCCCAGCGTCGGCGTGCTCAGCTCGCCGACCTTGCTGGCGGCGAGCGCCTCGACGACCTCGGGGTCGGCGCGGAACGCCGCGGCGCGCTCCTTGAGCAGCAGGTAGGTGCTCATGTTGGCCGCCGCCGACGCCCACACCCCGTCCATGTCCTCGGTGCGCGAGGGCTTGTAGTCGAAGTGCCGGGGGCCGTCGTAGGTCGGCCCGCCGTTGGGGCCGCCGTTCTCCAGGAGGTCCACCAGGGCGAACGCGTTCATCAGGTCACCGTGGCCGAAGACCAGGTCCTGGTCGTACTTGATGCCACGCTGGCCGTTGAGGTCCAGGTGGAACAGCTTGCCCTGCCAGAGCGCCTGGGCGATGCCGTGGGCGTAGTTGAGCCCTGCCATCTGCTCGTGCCCGACCTCCGGGTTGAGGCCGACCAGCTCCGGGTGCTCCAGCTGGGAGATGAAGCCGAGCGCGTGCCCGATGGTCGGCAGCAGGATGTCGCCGCGCGGCTCGTTGGGCTTGGGCTCCAGGGCGAACCGCACGTTGTAGCCCTTGTCGATGGAGTACTGGGTGAGCAGGTTGACGGCCTCGCGGTAGCGGTCCAGGGCGGCCTGGACGTCCTTGGCGAGGTCGTACTCGGAGCCCTCCCGGCCACCCCACATCACGAAGGTGCTCGCGCCCAGCTCGGCGGCCAGGTCGAGCTGGCGCAGCACCTTGCGCAGCGCGTAGCGGCGGACGTCGCGGTCGTTGCTGGTGAAGCCGCCGTCCTTGAAGATCGGGTGGGTGAACAGGTTGGTGGTCACCATCGGCACCACCAGGCCGGTCTCGTCGAGGGCCTTGCGGAACCGCGCGATGTGCTGGTCGCGGGTTGCGGCGTCGGCGCCGAACGGGATCAGGTCGTCGTCGTGGAAGGTGATGCCGTACGCGCCCAGCTCGGCGAGCCGGTGCACTGCCTCGACCGCGTCGAGCTCGGGGCGCGTGGCGTCACCGAACGGGTCGCGGGCCTGCCAACCCACGGTCCAGAGCCCGAAGGAGAACTTGTCGGCGGGAGTGGGACGGGGTGCCATGAGCAACCTCCGGGGTGGTGTTGTCGGCTATTTGTTCAGCCATTGAATTATTTGCCCGCCCTATGGCACTGTCAAGGGGTGAGCCTCACCCACGCCCCGGCCGGCGCAGTCCGTCAGGGCAGTCTGCGCGAGCTCAACCTCGCCCTGGTGCTCGGCCGCATCGCCGCGGCCGAACGCCCCCCGTCCCGAGCCGACCTGGCGACCGCGACCGGCCTCACCAGAGCAACAGTGTCCGCGGTGGTCGAGGACCTGCTCGCCGGCCACCTGGTCAGCGAATCCGACCCGGCTCCCCGCTCCGGCGCCGGCCGTCCGGCCCGCGGGCTGGTCCTGGCCGACCAGGGGCCGGCCGGGCTCGGCCTGGAGGTCAACGTCGACTACCTGGCGGTCTGCGTGGTGGACCTCGCGGGTGAGGTCCGGCACCGCACCGTGCACCGGGCCGACCTGCGTCCGGTGGTCCCCGCCGACGCGCTGGCACAGCTGGTCGAGATGGCCGGGGCCGCCCGCGACGACGCCGCCGACCAGGGCCTCACACTGGTCGGGGCCGCGCTCGCGGTGCCCGGCCTGGTGGACGACGCCGGTCTGGTCCGGCTCGCGCCGAACCTCGGCTGGCACGACGTGCCGGTGCCCGCCCTGCTCGCCGAGCACCCTCCGCTGGTCGAGCAGGTGCCCGGCGTGCCCGGCCTGGTGGTCGACAACGAGGCCAACCTCGCCGCGCTCGGCGAGCTGCACTCCCGACCACCCGGCCCGTCGAGCTTCCTGCACATCTCCGGAGAGGTGGGCATCGGCGCGGGCATCGTGCTGGACGGCGCGCTGTTCCGCGGCGTCCGCGGCTGGAGCGGCGAGATCGGGCACCTCCCGGTGCACCCCGAGGGTCGTCCGTGCCGCTGCGGCGGGCAGGGCTGCCTGGAGCAGTACGCCGGCCAGGAGGCGATCGTGACCGCTGCCGGGCTGGCGCGGGCGGAGCTTCCGGCGGACACCGCGACGGCACGGCTCGCCGAGCTGGCGGAGGCCGGCGACGCCGACGCGCTGCGGGCGTTGCACGACGCCGGAACGGCGCTCGGCGTGGCGGTGGCCGGCGTCGTCAACCTGCTCGACCTGGACACCGTGGTGCTCGGCGGCGGTTACGCGGCCCTGGCGCCCTGGCTGTGCCCTCCGGTGCTCGCCGAGATCGCCGACCGGGTGCTGACCGCCGCCTGGTCACCGGTCACGGTCCGGCCGTCCACGCTCGGCGCGGAGGCCGCGGCGGTAGGCGCCGCCGGCTCGGTCGTCCGGCGGATCGTCGCCCAGCCCGCCGGTTGGCTGGCCCGCTAGGGCCTGTGTCAAAGTCCTCGGTCGAGCCGAGGCGGAGTCCGGGCGGCGGTCCGGCAAGGCGGATGTTCGCCCGGATACCGGTGTTGTATCCGGGCGAACATCCAACGCGGCCGGTCGTCGTCCGGGCCCGCCGCAGGC
>NZ_JBSFBM010000242.1:0-10487 GCF_053592955.1 Micromonospora sp. NPDC002411
CGGTGACGCAGGAGGCGGCGAGCCTGACCGGCACGAACCAGGTCGTCGGCACCGCCCTCTACATGGCACCCGAGCAGGTCATGTCCACGCTGTCACGCTCACGTGACAGCATGTGTGGGGCGGTGTCAGTTTCCCGCCGGCTCCCGCCACATCGGCCAGAACGGCGTACCGTCTGGCACCCGGAACGGCTCCCCGGCCAGGTAGCCGTGCTTCGCGTACAGGTCTCGGCTGCGCGGGCTGCTCGCCTCCAGGTACGCGGGCATCCCGTTGGCGTCCAGCCAGGCGTGGTGGTGCCGCATCAACGCGCTGCCCAACCCCTGCCCCTGCCGATCCGGCCGGGTCGCCAGGAAGGCCAGGTGGTGGTGGTCCGGGTGCGGGTGGTGCGCCGCGAACAGCTCGTCGAGGTGCTGGAACCGGTCGGTCCACTCACCGCAGGCGGCGGCCAGTCGGGCGTCGTAGTCCGCAGGTGGCGGCGCCGGCTCACCGACCGACGGGAACCAGACCGCTACCGACGCCCGGTCCTCGGTGGCGTGCACCATGCCGTGCCGCATGGCATGGCCGACCAGGATCTCGAAGTCCCCGGCCAACACGGCCTCCCGCTTGCTCGCGTCGGGCACCAGCCAGTACGTCACCTCGAGCACGGTGAACGCCTCGGCGATCCGACCCGCCACGAGAGCGGTCTCCTCCGGCCCGAGCCGCTCGATGACCACGCTCATCGGGTCGCCTCCGCGGTGGGCTGCGCCGACGGCGTGACGACAGCGGCGCTGCTCGCCGCGCCCAGGCCGATCCGGGCGTACGTGTCGGGGCGGCTGCCGCGCAGCAGCAGCGCCCAGCCGATGCCCAGCAGGGCGGCCACCGGATAAGCGGCGGGTAGCGCCCAGCGCAGCGTGGAGTCCGGCGCGACGCCGAGCAGGTTGGCGAAGTTCGACACCGCCAACCAGATGATCACGAAGAGCGCGATGGTCGCCAGGCCGGGCGCGACGACCCGTCGCCAGAGGTTCTCGCCGCTGTCGGAACGGGCGAAGTAGGCGATCACCGCCACCGAGGTGGTGGCGATCAGCAGCAGGACGCCGAAGCCGCCGGTGGTGCCGACCCAGAAGAACAGCTGGATCACCGGGTCCCAGCCGTTGATCGCGTACAGCAGGATGACCACCAGTCCGAGGACGCTCTGCGCCACCGAGGCGGCCCGGGGCGCTCCGGTTCGGGCCGAGGTCTGCCCGAACACCGCAGGCAGCACCCGCTCCCGGCCGAGCGCGAACGTGTAGCGGGCAGTGGTGTTGTGGAACGAGATCATCGCTGCGAGCACCGAGGTCAGGAAGAGCACCTGCCCGATGGTGACCACGGTGTCGCCGAGTTGCGTGGCGGCCAGGTTGAAGATCAGCTCGACGCCCTGCGCGCCGGCTTCGGGGACGATCTGGTCCTGCCCCACGGCGACCGTCATGGTCCAGGACGACAGCGCGTACAGCCCGGCGATGATCGCCACCGAGAGGTACGTGGCCAGCGGCACCGTCCGCTTCGGGTCCTTGCTCTCCTCGCTGAAGACCACCGCCGACTCGAAGCCGACGAAGCCCAGGATGGCCAGCACCAGCACCGCGCCGACCCCCGGCACGAAGAGGTTGTCCGGCGCGAAGCTGGCGAAGCTGACCTGGTCACCGGCCGGGTTGCCGAGCTGCCCCAGGTCGAAGACCAGGACCACCACGATCTCGGCGACCAGCAGCGCGGCCAGCACCCGGCCGTTGAGGTCGACCCGGAGCAGGCCGAGCAGGCCGACCAACGCCCACGCCACCAGGGCCACCACCGCCCAGTGCGGGTGTCCGCCGAAGAGCCGGTCGAGCACCGGCTGTGCCGCCGCGCCGATCGTGCCGTACAGCCCGACCTGGAGCGCGTTGTACGCGATCAGCGCGACCCACGCGGCGCCCACGCCCGCCGGTCGGCCGAGACCGCGGGAGATGTACGCGTAGAAGGCGCCGGCGTTCTCCACCCGGCGGGACATCGCGACGTAGCCCACCGAGAAGAGCGCGAGCACTGCGGCGATCAGCAGGAAGGCCAGCGGGATGCCGGTCACCCCGATGACGCCGTAGCCGGTGGTGACGACGCCGGCCACCACGGTCAGCGGCGCGGCTGCGGAGAGGACGAAGAAGATCACCGAAGGGATGCCGAGGCGGCCTCGGGCCAGGGCATCGGAGACGTTGCTGGGTCGGTCGACTGTCGATGTCGAGGGCATACGACTACTCCGGTCGTCGAGGGGGAGGGGTAGGGGGTTACCGGGGAAATCAGGGAATGCCGCGCAGCACTGCGGCGCCGACGGCGGCCTCGGTGTGCCCAACCAGTTCCTTCAGAGGCGCCGGTAGTGCGGGGATGAGGACGTTCAGCCGGTGGTGGGCGCGCGGGCCGGCGCTCCACAGCACCTCGCGGGTCAGCCCTGCGGCCACGACGAGGCCGAGCAGCAACGCGTCCGGCACGTTCGGCGGGTCGGGCCGGTCCAGCAGCGCCCGCAGCCGGGTTGCCGGCCAGGCCACCGCGTTGAGGTCGATCGGCAGGTAGGTGACCGAGGTACGCAGCAACCGGCGACTCTCCTGGCGGCGCAGCACGCCGGCACGGGCCAGCCGCTCCCCCACCGAGGTCGTGGCGGTCTGCGCAAGGAAGCTGAGCCAGGTACGCAGTTCCTGGTGCTGGGGCTCGCCGATCAGCTGGTCGAGCACCGTGTGCGCCAGCGCGTCCGCGGGCGGACGGCGGTCGATGACGGTGACCTGCCCGGCCGACACGGTGATGTGTCCGTAGAGGAGCAACTCGCCGAGCAGCCCGCTGGCCAGCCCGAGCCCGGTCGCCGCCGGGTGCAGCTTGGCCTTGCCGCGACTGTCGTTGTGTGCGATCAGGAAGAACTCGTCGGCGATGAGCAACGGCCCTCCCGCGCAGGTGTGTCCACAGTGATCGCGACCGGGAAAGGATGCACCCAGAGCTATTGCAATGCAACTCCCAGATTTGACAATTGCACTCCGTGCTGGCGCGACCTGCGGATCTTGGTCTGTCAGACTCGGACAGTGACCGCCACCCCGACCAACCGACCCGCCGCCAGCCCGACCGTGCGCCGCCGACGCATCGCCCGGGAGCTTCGTCAGCTCCGGGAACGCGCGGGCATGACACTCGACGTGGCCGCCCGCCAGCTCGACATGTCGAAGAGCAACCTCTCCCGGATCGAGACCGCGCAGATCGGCATCAAACCGCGCGACGTGCGAGCCGCCCTCGCGCTGTACGAGGTGACCGGTTCGGACGCGGAGGCCCTGATCGAGATCGCCCGAGGGGCGCAGCAACGCGGCTGGTGGCAGAAGTACAGCGACGTGCTGCCCGAGTGGTTCGAGTTCTACGTGGGGCTGGAGGCTGAGGCGGCGGCGTTGCGCACGTACGAGGCCGAGTCGGTGCCGGGGCTGCTGCAGACCGAGGCGTACGCCCGGGAGATCTACCGGCGTACCGCCGGCGAGGACGGCCTGGAGCGCAAGGTGGCGGCCCGGCTGCACCGGCAGGAGGTGCTGCGCCGGGAGAACCCGGTCCAACTCTCGGTGGTGCTCAACGAGGCGGTGCTGCTGCGACCGGTCGGCGGCACCGCGGTGATGGCCGAACAGCTGGTCCACATGAGCCGGGTCGCACAGTTACCCAACGTGACAATTCAGGTACTGCCCTTCGCGGCCGGCGGCCATCCCGCGATGAGTACCCCGTACGTGATCCTCAACTTCGCCGACGCCGCCGACGCGTCCGTGGTTTACCTGGATAACCTCACGATGGGGCTGGCTCTGGAGGAAGCCGACCAGGTGCTCGGGTATAGCCTTCTGCACGAGGAGCTGTGCCGGATGGCGCTCGATCCGACGGCGTCCTTGACCCGTCTTGAGCATGCTTCTCGTAACTTTGCGTGACCGCTTCGGCGGCACGCCGACGCAGACGAGAGGTACCCCGGATGACGGCGCACGACCTGACCCGAGCGGCCTGGCGCACCAGCACGCGCAGCAGTGGCAACGGCAACTGCGTGGAGGTCGCGACAGCCGACGGTCAGATCGCCGTACGCGACAGCAAGGACCGTTCCGGCCCGGTGCTCGCCTTCGGCCCGACCGCCTGGCGGGCCTTCGTGTCCGGCGTGGGCGAGGTCCATCGCCGCTGAGGCGTACGCGCCGGTGCGAGACTGGGCCGTGCTCTCCGATGTGACAGTGGACCTGCCGGTACGCCCCGTGCTGCCGGCACTGGTCGCGGCCCTCGACGCGGCCGGCACCGGCGTGCTGGTGGCTCCGCCGGGGACCGGCAAGACCACCCTCGCGCCGCTGGCCGTTGCCGACCAGGTCACCGGCCGGGTGGTGATCGCCCAGCCCCGGCGGGTGGCGGCCCGCGCCGCCGCCCGACGGATGGCCGAGTTGCTCGGCGAGCGGGTGGGCGAACGCGTCGGCTACGCGGTCCGCGGCGAACGCCGGGTCGGGCCGGATACCCAGGTGGAGGTTGTCACCACCGGCCTCCTGCTGCGGCGGCTGCACCACGACCCGGAGCTGCCCGGCACGGGGGCAGTGCTGCTGGACGAGTGTCACGAACGACAACTCGACGCCGACCTCGCGCTGGCCTTCGCCGTGGAGGCGCGGGCCACCCTCCGGCCGGACCTGTGGTTGCTGGCGATGTCCGCCACCCCGGACACCGACCGGTTCGCCGCGCTCCTCGGTGGGTCCACCCCGGCCCCGGTCGTACGGGCCGACTCGGCGCTGCACCCGGTGACGCGGATCTGGGCGCCGCCGGCGCGCCCGATCGCTCCACCCGGGGCCGGCCCCGTGGACCGGGCCCTGCTCGACCACGTGGCCGCCACCGTCCGGCGCGCGCTGCGCGAGCGCGACGGCGACGTGCTGGTCTTCCTGCCCGGGGCCGGGGAGATCGCCGCGGTCACCGGTCGGCTGACCGACCTGCGGGACGCCGTCGCGCTGCTGCCGTTGCACGGACGGCAGCGCGGCACCGAGCAGGACGCCGCGCTGCGTCCCGCCGATCGACGTCGGGTCGTGCTGGCCACCGCGCTGGCCGAGACCAGCCTGACCGTTCCGGGCGTGCGGGTCGTCGTGGACGCGGGGTTGTCCCGGGTACCCCGGATCGACCTGGCCCGCGGGCTGGGCGCACTGGTCACCGTGCCGGTCTCCCGTGCCGCCGCCACCCAACGCGCGGGCCGGGCCGGCCGGGAGGCTCCCGGGTACGTCTACCGGTGCTGGTCCGCAGCGACCCACGAGCGACTGCCGGCGCGGCCCGAACCGGAGATCGCCACCGCCGACCTGACCGGCTTCGCGTTGGAGCTGGCCGCCTGGGGTCGACCCGACGGCGTCGGGCTCGCCCTGCCCGACGCCCCACCGGCCGCCGCGATGACGGTGGCCCGGGACACGCTGCACACCCTGGGCGCGGTCGACGTCGACGGCCGGATCACCGCGCGGGGACGCGCGATCGCCGCCGCCGGAGCGCATCCCCGATTGGCCCGGGCACTACTCGACGGTGCCGGTCGGGTCGGCGCCGACCGGGCGGCCGAAGTGGTCGCCCTGCTCGCCGAGGAGAGCACGGCCGGCCCTGGCGACGACCTGGTGGCCGGCTGGCGTCGGCTGCGCGCCGGTGTCGACGCGGGCGCGACAGCCCGCTGGCGCACCGAGGTACGACGGCTGCGCGCCGCGCTGCCCACCGAGGGCCGAGCGGCCGACAGCCGATCCGAGGCCGGTGCCGCGGGCCGGGCCGACGGGCGGCACGGCTCAACGGCCACCTCGGTGGGACGGGCCAGCGCGCTGAGCGACGATCTCGCCGCCGGGCTGCTCGTCGGTCTGGCGTACCCGGAACGGTTGGCCCGGGTGCGACGGCCGGGCGGATCGGCGTACCTGATGACCGGCGGGACCGCCGCGGACCTGTCGGCCGGCTCGGGGCTGGCCGGTGCCGACTGGCTGGCGGTGGCCGTCGCGGACCGCACGCCCGGCGCGTCGGCGGCGCGAATCCGCCGGGCCTCGCCGGTGGACGAGGCGACGGCCCGGGAGGCGGCCGGCCCGCTGCTGCGCACCGATCGGGAGGTGGGCTGGTCCGACGGGGACGTGGTGGCGCGGGAGGTGACTCGCCTGGGCGCGATCGAGCTGGTCCAGCGGCGGTTGGAGCGGCCGGACCGGGCCGAGGTGGCCGCGGCGTTGCTGACCGGCCTACGCCAGGAAGGTCTGGGGCTGCTGACCTGGACGCCGGCGGCGCGGGTGCTGCGCGAGCGGCTGGCGTTCCTCCGGCACCATTTGGGCGACCCGTGGCCGGACGTCGGCGACGCGGCGTTGCTCGACGCGGCACCCACCTGGTTGGGGCCGGAGTTGGCGGCAGCCCGGCGACGCGCCGACCTGGCGCGGGCGGACGTGACCTCGGCGCTGCGCCGGCTGCTGCCCTGGGCGCAGGCCGCCCGGCTGGACGAGGTGGCCCCGGAGCGGATCGAGGTGCCGAGCGGTTCACGGATCCGGGTGGATTACACCGACCCGGCCGCGCCGGTGCTCGCTGTGAAACTCCAGGAGACGTTCGGCTGGTCGGTGGCGCCACGCGTCGGCGACGGGCGGGTACCGGTGCTGCTGCACCTGCTCTCCCCCGCCGGCCGTCCGGTGGCGGTCACCGCCGATCTGGCCTCGTTCTGGCGCACCGGCTACCCGCAGGTCCGTTCCGAGTTGCGCGGGCGTTATCCACGGCACCCGTGGCCGGAGGACCCGGGCACGGCGACGCCCACCCGGCACGCGACCCCACGCCGGCGCTGATCGCGGCCCCTACTCCTCCGACACGTCGGCCACCGCCACCGTGACGTTGTCCGGTGCGCCGGCGTGCAGTGCCAGGTCGATGAGCTTGCCGACGCACTCCGACCGGTCCGGGTAACCGCTGAGCACCTCGGTGAGGGTGTCCGGACGGACGACGTTGGAGAGGCCGTCGCTGCACAGCAACCACCGGTCGCCGGCCCGGGGCACCATCGTCGCGTACGACGGGGAGACCTCGTCGCCCTGCAACGCCTGGGTGACCACGGCGCGTCGCGGGTGGCTGCTGGCCTGGTCCGGGGTGATCACGCCCTGGTCGACCAGCATCTGGACGAACGTGTCGTCCCGGGTGACCTGCTTGAGCACGCCCTCGCGGAAGAGGTAGGCCCGGGAGTCACCGACGTGTGCGAGGGCCAGGCAGCTGCCGGTACGGGCGAAGAGCAGGGCGGTCAGTGTGGTGCCCATGCCCTGACGCTCGGGGTCCTCGGCGACCGCCTGCCGGATGCGGGAGGTGGCCAGGGCGATGGCACCTTCGAGCGCGGCGACCAGGGCGTCCTCGGGTGTCTCCACGTCCAGTGGGGCGACGGCGTCGATGGTGAGGGCGCTGGCCAGGTCGCCGGCGGCCATTCCGCCCATGCCGTCGGCGACGGCGACGAGCCAGGTGCCGGCGTGCAGGGCGTCCTGGTTTCCGCTGCGGATCAGCCCACGGTCGCTCGTTCCCACGGAACGCAGCTTCAGGGTCATGGGAGGCAGCCTGCCAGGCGAAGGGCGCAGTTGTCTCTAGGAGATCAGGACGACGGGGCGTGGCGCGGCCAATCTCACGTCTTGGTGACGCGGCGTGTCGGTGCACCGCCGCGCGCGACCGCCCTTGTCGGATGCCACAACCCATCCAACCAGATCAATTGACATCGTCTACCGACGCTGGAAACATCGAGCCGATACTGGGAGCGCTCCCAGCTTCTTGTCGCCACCACCGTCCCGTTTCCGTCCCGGAAGGACTCCCCGTGACGTCATCCCGACGCCGCCTCCTGTTGGCAGCGGCGACCACTCTGGCCCTCACCGGCGTGGGCGCCGGCGCGGCCCACGCCGACCCACCACCGGACGCCCCCGAGCAGATCGACAACGGCGACTTCAGCGAAGGGGTGAGCCCCTGGTTCTCCTTCGGCACCGGCGCGCTCGCGGTCACCGACGGGCGGCTCTGCACGACCGTCGCAGGCGGCCTGGCCAACCCGTGGGACGCCGGCATCGGCCAGGACGGCGTGCCACTGATCGCCGGCGCCGAATACACCCTCGGCTTCTCCGTCTCCGCCACGCCCGGCGCCGCAGTCAAGGCAGTGCTGCAACTCGGCAGCGCCCCCTACACCACGTACGCGGCCGTGGACGCCGCCGCGACCGGCACCCTCCAGCGGGTCGAGCAGACCTTCACCGTGCCGGACGACAACCCCAACGCCCAACTGATCTTCCAGGTCGGTGGCGCCGCCCAGGCGCAGACCATCTGCCTGGACGACGTCTCGCTGCGCGGCGGCGAGCCGCCCGAGCCGTACGTGCCGGACACCGGGCCACGGGTCCGCGTCAACCAGGTCGGCTACCTGCCCGGCGGCCCGAAGAACGCCACTGTCGTCACCGAGGCCACCACGGCGCTGCCCTGGCAGCTGCGCTCCGCCGCCGGCGCCGTCGTGGCCAGCGGCACCACCACCGCGCGCGGTGTCGACGCCGCCTCAGGGCAGAACGTGCACAGCGTCGACTTCTCCAGCTACCGCACCCCGGCCAGCGGGCTGACGCTCACCGTGGACGGCGAGACCAGTCACCCGTTCGACATCTCCGGCACGCTCTACGACCAACTGCGTTCCGACTCGTTGCAGTTCTTCTACGCCCAGCGCAGCGGCATCGCCATCGACGGTGACCTGATCGGCGACGAGTACGCGCGCCCCGCCGGTCACCTCGGCGTGGCACCCAACCGGGGTGACACGAGCGTGCCCTGCCAGCCGGGCGTCTGCGACTACTCGCTGGACGTGCGCGGCGGCTGGTACGACGCCGGCGACCACGGCAAGTACGTGGTCAACGGCGGCATCGCCACCTACCAGCTGCTGAGCACCTTCGAGCGGACCAAGACGGCGGCCACCGCCGACGGCGGCGCGGCGCTGGGCGACAGCACCCTGCGGGTGCCCGAGCGCGGCAACGGCGTACCGGACATCCTCGACGAGGCCCGCTGGGAGCTGGAGTTCCTGCTGCGCATGCAGGTGCCGGCCGGCAAGCCGCTCGCCGGAATGGTCCACCACAAGATCCACGACCAGAACTGGACCGGACTGCCACTCGCCCCGCAGGACGACCCGCAGCCGCGCGAGCTGCACCCGCCGTCGACAGCGGCCACCCTCAACATGGCCGCCACCGCCGCCCAGTGCGCGCGCCTGTTCGCCCCCTACGACGCGGCGTTCGCGAACCGTTGCGCCACAGCGGCGAAGACCGCCTACAGCGCGGCCAAGGCCAACCCGGCGGTGTACGCCAGCCCGACCGACGGCACCGGCGGCGGCGCGTACGACGACAGCAATGTCACCGACGAGTTCTACTGGGCGGCGGCCGAGCTGTACCTGACCACCGGGGCGCAGACCTACCTGACCGACCTGACCGCGTCGCCGCACCACACCGGCAACGTGTTCGACGCTCGCGGCTTCGGCTGGCAGAGCGTCGCCGCACTGGGCCGCCTCGACCTGGCCACCGTGCCGAACGGGCTGCCCGCCGCCGACCTGGCCCGGGTCCGCGCGTCGGTCACCGCCGCCGCCGACACGTACCTCAGCGAGCTGCGCCGGCAGGCGTACGGGCTGCCGATGCCTGGTGACGCGAACAGCTACTTCTGGGGCGGCAACAGCAACGTCATCAACAACGCCGTCGTGCTGGCCACCGCGTTCGATCTGACCCGCAACCCCGTCTACCGCGACGGCGCCGTGCAGGCGATGGACTACATCCTGGGTCGCAACGCGCTGAACATCTCCTACGTCACCGGTTGGGGCGAGCACGCCGCGCAGAACCAGCACAGTCGCATCTTCGGCCACCAGCTCAACCCGAGCATGCCCCGGCCGCCGGCCGGCTCGATCGCCGGTGGCCCGAACGCGGCCCTCCAGGACCCGTTCGTGGCGCAGTTGCTGGCCGGCTGCAAGCCGATGTTCTGCTACGTCGACGACATCAACTCGTACTCGACGAACGAGGTCGCGATCAACTGGAACTCGGCGCTGACCTGGATCGCCTCGTTCCTGGCCGACCAGGGTGACTCCGGCGCGGTGCCGGCCACCACCTGCTCGGTGGCCTACACCAACTACGGCGCCTGGCACGGCGGCACCGGGTTCACCGCCCAGTTGACCGTCCGCAACACCGGCGCCACGGCCGTCAACGGGTGGAACGTGCGGTTCGCGTTCACCGGCGACCAGCGCGTACGCGAGGCGTGGCTGGCGAAGGTCACCCAGTCCGGCGCGACGGTGACCGCGCGCAACGAGTCGCACAACGCCAAGATCGCGCCGGGCGGCTCAGTGATGTTCGGCTTCAACGCGACGACCACCGGGGGCGCCAACCCGAGCCCCGGCCTGGTGACCGTCAACGGGGCGGCCTGCTCGCTGAGCTGACGTCTTCCTGGGTGGCCGCCCTTCCCCCGGGGCGGCCACCCAGGGCCCCGCCCCAGGGCCTGTTTCATAAGGGCGGTCGAGCCGAGGCGGAGTCCGGGCGGCGATCCGGCAAGGCGCG
>NZ_JBSFBM010000243.1:0-10472 GCF_053592955.1 Micromonospora sp. NPDC002411
GCCCGGAGAGCGGTGTGGCGGGGAACGGCACCGGTGCGACGCTCGCGGTACGCGCCGAGCGGTCCCGCGCCGGTCCGGGCCAGACGCAGGGCGGCGGCCCAGCGGCGAGGGCTGCGCATCACCCAGGACAGGACGCGCATCGCGGCCCGTTCCGCGGGTGGGTGCGGTGCCTCCTGCCGGAGGTGGACCAGGATCTCCGGAATGTTGATCTTCACTGGGCACACGTCGTAGCAGGCGCCGCAGAGCGTCGACGCGTACGGCAGGGAGGCGTTGTCGGCCACGCCGGTCAGCTGCGGCGACAGGATCGCGCCGATCGGCCCCGGGTACACCGAACCGTACGCGTGCCCGCCGGCCCGCTCGTACACCGGGCACACGTTGAGGCAGGCGGAGCAGCGGATGCAGGACAACGCCGGCCGCCCGACCGGGTCGGCCAGCACCGCGGATCGGCCATTGTCGACGAGCACGACGTGCACGTCCTGCGGACCGTCGCCGGGGGTGACGCCGGTCCACATCGAGGTGTACGGGTTCATCCGCTCGCCGGTCGAGGATCGCGGCAGCAGTTGCAGGAAGACCTCCAGGTCACTGAAGGTCGGCAGCAGCTTCTCGACGCCGACGACGCTGATCAGCGTCTCCGGGAGGGTGAGGCACATCCGCCCGTTGCCCTCGGACTCCACCACGACGAGCGTGCCGGTGTCGGCGATGGCGAAGTTGGCGCCGGACACGGCGACCCGGGCCGAGAGGAAACGTCGCCGCAGGTGAACGCGAGCCGCCTCGGCCAGCGCGGAAGGCTCGTCGGTCAGGTCGGCCGGGACGTCCGGCATCCGACGCTGGAAGATCTCCCGGATCTGTGTCCGGTTGTAGTGGATCGCCGGCACCAGGATGTGCGAGGGGGTGTCGTCGCCGAGCTGCACGATCAGCTCTGCCAGGTCGGTCTCGTACGCGGCGATCCCGGCCGCCTCCAGGGCCTCGTTCAGCTCGATCTCCTGGGTCGCCATCGACTTGACCTTCACGACCTCGTCGGCCCCGGCGGCCCGGGTCAGCTCGACCACGATCCGGCAGGCCTCGGCCGCGTCCCGGGCCCAGTGCACTGTGGCGCCGGCGGCGGTGGCGGACGCCTCGAACTGCTCCAGCAACTCCGGTAAGCGGCGTTGGACGTCCGCCTTGATCGCGGAGCCGGCGTCGCGCAGGGCCGCCCAGTCGGGTACCTCGTCCACCACGCGGGCGCGCTTGGCGCGGATGGTGCGGGTGGCCCGGTGCAGGTTGGCGCGCAGTTGTGTGTCGGCGACGGCCGGTCTGGCCGCGGTGGGGAAGGGCAGTGGCGTGCGGATGCGTCCGCTGCCGGTGGCCGGTGCGATCGGAGGGTTCACGGAGTGGCCCCCGTCGAGGCGAGGATCTCCGCGTAGTGCATGGCCCGTACGCCGGAGCGGTGGCGGTCCAGGCCGCCTCCGATGTGGGCCAGGCAGGAGTTGTCGGCGGCGGCGAGCACCCGTGCTCCGGTCTCACCGACCCGGGCGCACTTGTCGGTGAGCATCGCGGTGGAGACGTCCGGGTTCTTCACCGCGAACGTGCCGCCGAAGCCGCAGCACTCCTCCGCGTCACCCAGCTCCACGAGGTCGATCCCGCGCACCTGGCGCAGCAGTTTCAGCGGTCGGTCGCCCAACCGCAGCATGCGCAGGCCGTGGCAGGTGGGGTGGTAGGTGACAGTCTCCGGGAACTCCGCACCGACGTCGGTGACGCCGAGGACGTCGACGAGCAGTTCGGACAGCTCGTAGGTGCGGGCGGCCACCGACGCGGCGGGCGGGTGCAGGCGGGGGTACTGGTCGCGGATCATCGCGGTGCACGACCCGGACGGCGCGACGACGGCGTCGTAGCCGTCGAAGACGTCGACGTAGTTGCGCACCATCGGCATCGCCTCGGCCCGGTAACCGGTGTTGGCGTGCATCTGCCCGCAACAGGTCTGCCGGTCGGGGAACTCGACGGTGTGGCCGAGCCGCCGCAGGATGCGGGTGACCGCGATGCCGGTGGCCGGGTACGCGAGGTCGTTGATGCAGGTGATGAAGAGGGCTATGCGCACGGCGGCTCCTCGGACGGGTCGGGGTGGTTCACGCCGGGTCGCGCGGTGCTCCGGGTGCGGGAAGCTGGTCGAAGGCGGGCAGGTGGCGTTTCCGGGCGGCGATCAGGTGGGCCCGCATCGCCCCGGTGGCGGCGTCGGAGTCACCGGCGCCGATGGCGGTGGCGATGCGCTGGTGCTCGGTGTTGGTGTCCGGCGCGCCGGTGACCGGGAAGTACAGCCGGTGCAGGTGCAGGTGGGAGTGCAGCCGCGTGATGCTGTCGCGCAGCAGCGGGCTCCCGGCGACCTCGGCGATCAGGTCGTGGAACGTGGCGTCCAGCGCGGTGAACGCGGCGTGTCGGCGGTATCCGTCGCCGGCCTCCACGTCGATGCTGGCCGCTGCCTCGGTGCTGATCCGCTGCCGCTCCTCGGCGGAGGCGTGGGCGGCGGCCCGGCCGGCGGTGGCGCACTCCAACAGCAGTCGGACCTCGAACAGGTCGTCGAACTCGGCGCGGGTCAGCAGCGGCGTGGTGGTGTAGCCGGACAGCGGGCGTTTGCGGACCAGTCCGTCGGCTTCCAACCGGGCGAGCGCCTCGCGTACCGGGGTGGGGGAGACGTCCAGCTCCCGGGCGAGAGCGTCGATGTTGACCCGCTCACCCGGCGGCAGGATGTGGTCCATGACCAGGGTCTTTATCGACTCGTAGACGTCATCGGCGAGGGTGAGCCGACGGGCGGGACGGAGTCGGCCCTCGCGAGTTTCCTGCTGGGCCATCTCGTCTCCTCAACAACCCCTTGACTGCGCTCGTGTGAGCCGGTACACCAGCACAGGCAGCATCCTATAGGAAATAGGCGCACCTGCTCTGGAGGTTGGTTCGTGAAGTTCATGCGCGTCGGGCCCGTCGGGCAGGAGCGTCCCGTGCTGTACGTCGACGGTCGACACTTCGACCTCTCATCGGTCACCGACGACATCGACGGGGAGTTCCTCGCCGGTGACGGCGTCCAACGGGTCCGTGCGGCCACCGACCTGCCGGAGATCGATGTGACCGGCCAGCGGGTCGGCGCGCCGCTCGCCCGGCCCGGGGTGGTGCTCTGCGTCGGGCAGAACTACGCCGCGCACGCCGCCGAGTCTGGCGCCGAGCCACCGACCGCGCCGATCATCTTCTACAAGGCACCCAACACGGTCGTCGGGCCGTATGACGAGGTCCTGATCCCGCGCGGTTCCACGAAGACCGACTGGGAGGTGGAACTGGCGGTGGTGATCGGGCGTCGGGCCCGCTACCTCGCCTCACCGGCCGACGCCCTCGACCACATCGCCGGGTACGCGCTCTCCAACGACGTGTCCGAGCGCGACTTCCAACTCGCCGTCTCCGGTGGCCAGTGGTCGAAGGGTAAGTCCTGCGAGACGTTCCAACCGCTGGGGCCCTGGCTGGTCACCGCCGACGAGATCGACGACCCGCAGGCGCTTCGGCTGCGCTCCTGGGTCAACGGCGAGCCCCGGCAGGATTCCAGCACCAAAGACATGATCTTCGACGTGGCTCACCTGGTCTGGCACCTGTCCCAGTACACAGTCCTGGACCCGGGCGACGTCATCAACACCGGCACCCCGGAGGGGGTGGCGCTCTCCGGCCGGTTCCCGTACCTGGCCGCCGCCGACGTGATGGAGGTCGAGATCGAGGGCCTCGGCCGGCAGCGCAGCCCGCTCGCGAACGCCTGATGGCAGGGGAGAGAAGCATGCGGTGTGACGGCCTCGTGGCGGTGGTGACCGGCGGTGGCTCGGGAATCGGAGACGCCTGCGTACGGGCGTTCCTAGCCGCCGGCGCCCGGGTCGGTGTCCTCGACCTGGACGTGTCGGCCCTGCCCGAGGACCCTCGCGTCCACGGCGTACGGGCCGACGTGGCCGACCGGTCCTCGCTGCGCGCGGCCGTCGCCTCGGTCGCCGAGGCGTTCGGGGGCGTCGACATCCTGGTGAACAACGCCGGCATCTCGGCGGTGGGCACCGTGGAGGAGGACGACGACGAGCAGTGGAGCACTGTGCTCGACGTCAACGTCTCCGGCGTGGCCCGCACCAGCGCCGTCGCCCTGCCGTACCTGCGCCGGTCGTCGTCCGCCGCGATCGTCAACATCTCCTCGATCGCGGCGACCGTCGGCCTGCCCCGACGCGCGTTGTATTCGGCGTCGAAGGGCGCCGTGCACGCCCTCACCCTCGCCATGGCCGCCGACCTGGTCACCGAGGGAGTCCGGGTCAACTGCGTCGCCCCCGGCACCGTCGACACCCCGTGGGTGGCCCGCCTGCTCGCCGGGGCGGCCGACCCGACGGCGGAGAAGCGGCAACTGGCCGCCCGCCAGCCGACCGGCCGCCTGGTGACCGCCGACGAGGTCGCCGCCGCCGTCGTCTACCTTGCGTCGCCCGCAACCGGCTCGGTGACCGGCACGTCGCTGGCGGTGGACGGCGGCATGTCCGGCCTGCGCCTACCCGCGCCCGCCGGAGGCAGATCGGGTGCGTGACATGATTGCGCGATGGGCAAACAGCAGGACGTCGGCGCGGCCGACCAGCACAGCGCGTCCGGCACCACCGACCACCGTCCGATCGGTGGCGACGCTGACGCTCGGCTCGCCCTCGCGCAGGACCCCACCACGCCGCAGATGACCCTGATCGACCTGGCGTCCGACCCGTCGGCAGTGGTCCGTAAGACGGTCGCCGCTCGGCCCGACGCCCCCGCGCAGGCTCTGCGACCGCTGACCAGGGACCACGATCGTCAGGTCCGCGAGGCGGTGGCGAGGAACCCGTCCTCCTCGGTCGGCAACCTCATGCGCCTCGTCAAGGACGACGACCGGTGGGTCCGGTGGGCGGTGGCCGGCAACCCGGCCTGTGACGAGTCGATCCGACGGGTGATGTCGGAGGCCTCGGACAAGGAACTACGCGGACTCCTCGCCGAGAGCCGCGAGCTGGAGCCCGAGTTGGCCGCGCGGCTGATCGACGATGCCTCACCCGAGGTACGCGAACGGCTCGCCACCCACACCCACGACCCCGACGTGATCACCGCGCTGCTGGCCGATCGCACCGCCCGCGTACGGAAGGGGCTCGCCCGCAACCCGCGGACCACCGCCGACCAGCGCAGCGCGCTCGCCGCGGACCCGGTGGTCGACGTCCGGGCCGCACTGGTCCGCACCCTCGAGTTGGACGAGGCGGACCTGGAACGCCTGGTCGACGACCGCGCGGTGCAGGTCCGACTGGCGATGGCGACCTCCGAGGTCGTCCCGCCGCATGTCCGGGAGGCACTCACCCGCGATCCCGACGACATGGTGGCCGCTGCCGCCCGGGACTTCCGGCCGGGTGCGGGCACCTCGTCGGCGGTGCGGGCCCCCCGCATCGGCCACCGCCCCTCCAGCGCCGGCCCGGGTCGCCGGGGCGACTCCCGCCGCTAGGGCGAGAACCTGCCGCCGCTAGCGCGGGGACCTGACGTTCCCATGATCAAGTGTTGAAAAATAGCTTCTAGGGCACTCGCTGAGCTACTTTTCATCACTTGATCATCGGCTGATCCGGCAGCAGCGGGCATCGCATGAGGGTCCCATGGACCTGATGCCGTAAACGAGTCACGACCTCGACCACTCCCGGCCGTCGGCGAGGCCTACGCGGTTGGCTGTCCATCCAGTGCGGCGACGAGAGCCGTGAACCCGGCATGGATGTCGTCGCTGGTCTCGGCGGTGTCCCGGTTGAGCCTCGGGCGGACCGCCAGCGGAGTGCAGCAGGCGAGCGGCACATCTTGTTTCACAACAGGGTGCGACGGTGAGGCTGATTCGAAATCCATCTAGACGGAGATGAGGCGTCCGCCAATAGGAGATAGCCCATGTCCCGCGTCCAGCTCACCCTTCGCGTCTCCGACCTCGAAGGTTCGGTCGCCTTCTACTCGAACCTGTTCGACGTCGAGCCGGCCAAGCGTCGACCCAGCTACGCCAACTTCGCCGTAAAGCACCCGCCAGTGAAGCTCGTCCTCATCGAGGGTGAGGCCGGGCAGCCCACGGTCATGGACCACCTGGGTGTGGAGGTGTTCTCCACCGACGACGTCAACGCGGGAGGGCGACACCGAATGTTGCTACGCCCTTCAGGGCAAGGTGTGGGTGCGCGGCCCCGGCAGTGAGCCCTGGGAGGTCTACACCGTCAAGGCCGACGCCGACGCTTTCGCCACGGTGAGTGCCGAGGCGTCTCGATGCGGCGGACCGGCAGTCAGCGAGGATGGAGCGTGCTGCCGCTGATCGGGGCGTTTGCGGAACGCTGCACCGAATGTAGGAGTTATTCGCATAAGAAGGCATAACGCGAGTGTTGCTCGACTACGTTCCCCCTGGGTGCGACAACCGATTTGTCGCTTTCTGCACTGATTCTGGCGTGCAGAGACACGGGGTACGGAGAAGAGCGAGGTAGCTCGATGTCCAACCATCGACACCCGGACGTGGATGACGTGGCGGTCGACCAACCACGCCCGCCGAAGAAGCGGCGGGCTCGCTGGTTCGTCGCCGGAGTGGCAGGGCTGACCGGGGTGGCTGGCCTGGCCGTCAGCGCCCCGGGAGCGCTCGGCGGCAGTGGTCTGCTTGCTGCCGGAGAGCGGGTCCTGACCGGCAACACCCGCCTGGCCGACGACGACCGAGGCCAGCACTCGGACGGTCGTGACGGCAAGGACCACGACAAGGGCGACCAGTGGGACGGCGGACGCGACGCCAAGGACGTGCCCTGTAGCGCCGACGAGTTGATCGCAGCGATCGTCCGGGCGAACGCCGGCGACGGGGCAACGCTCCGGCTCGCCAAGAAGTGCACCTACACGCTCACCCGGTCGGCGCCACCGCCACACGTACCCTTCGGCCCCGTCGGTCTGCCGATCATCACTCAGCGGGTCACGATCGACGGGAACGGCGCCACTATCGTTCGCGCCGCCAGCGCCACACCGTTCCGCATCCTCGAGGTCGGAGCGGGCGGCGACCTGAAGATCCGCGACGTCACCATCAAGGGAGGCCACGACACCAGTGGGCTCGGTGGCGGCGGTGGTGGCATCCGGATCGACGTCGGGGGCCAGGCCACCATCGAGGACACCAGCGTGGTCTACAACCAGACCAACGGGCCGGGCGGCGGGATCGCCAACTTCGGCAACACCAGGATCGTCGGCCGCGGCGAGCACGAGGCGGGCAAGGGCCGCGACGGCAAGGGCCAGGACGGCAAGGGCCAGGACAAGCGGGAGTACGGCGAGAGCCGGATCAGCGACAACAGCGCGCTCTTCGATGGTGGGGGTGTCTTCAACAACGGCAACCTCACCGTCAAGAACACCACTCTCAACGACAACCACACGATCGGCACCGTCATCATCCTGCCGATCGGCGGCGCGGGCGGCGGGCTGTCGAACTCCAGCGTCGCCACGCTCGACAACGTCCGCGTCCACCACAACAGCGCGGGCTTCCGCGGCGGTGGTATCCGCACCGGCATCAACGCCACCACCACGGCGCAGAACATCGAGGTCACCGAGAACACCACCCGCAGTGAGGGCGGCGGGATCTTCACCGACGGCATCCTCCACCTGACGCACAGCAAGATCAGCCGCAACGACGCCGGCCAGCGCGGCGGCGGGATCTTCAACCAGATCGGCCGGGTCGTGGTCGAGAACAGCGAGATCAGCCAGAACGCCGCCAGCACCGGGAGCTCGGTGGAGAACGGCGGCGGCATCTACAACGGCAGCGGTGAGGTCGTGCTGCGGAAGGTGCACGTCAACCGCAACAAGGCCGTGGGCCCGGAGTCGCGGGCGGGCGGCATCTTCAACAACGGCACTGTCACCATCACCGAGTCGAAGGTCACGGAGAACCTCTCGGCCCTGGCGCCGGGCGGGATCTTCAACGAGGGCGGCCAGGTCACAGTGGACGAGAAGTCGGTCGTCAGCGAGAACCGGCCCACCAACTGCACGCCCAGCGCGCCTCCGGTGGAGAACTGCTTCGGCTGACCATCCGGTCGCCCAACGGCGGCGCTGGATCCACCGAACAAGGGCACCGGCCCCTCCACGCATCGATCACCAGATCGGATCCGTGGAGGGGCCGGTGCCCTGTTTCCGGGTGACCGTCCTCGTCAGGGGTGATCAAGGCGCCTGGTCGCGGCCAAGGTCGACGTCGGGGGCGACGGTCTGCTCCCACAGTGACTTCATCTCGTCGAACGCCTGCTCCATCAACCGCACCATCGCCTGGCGGGCGCGGTCGCCGTCGCGCCGCTGGATCGCCTGGGCGACGTCCGCGTGCATCTGGAGGGCTTGCTGGTGCGGGTGGTGCGGCATGAGGTGGTGTTTGTGTCGGCCGGTCAGCACCTCCGCGACCAGATCCTGAAGCCGTACGAACATCTCGTTGCCGGAGGCGAGCAACACCCGCCGGTGGAACTCGATGTCGAGGTGGAGGAAGCGCTCCTCGTCGCCGGCCTCGCCGGCCGCCCACATCTTGGCGGCGAGCCCGACCAGATCGCTCGCCTCGTCGTGGCCGATCCGCGTCGCGGCCAGGAGGGCCGCGTGCGGCTCGACGGCGGTGCGTAGCTCGGTGATCGACCGGAGCTGAGCCATCCGGCCGGCCGACGCGAGACGCCACCGGATCACCTGCGGGTCGAAGACGTTCCACGCGCTCGCCGGCAGGATCATCACGCCGACGCGGCGGCGGGCCTCGATGAAGCCGATGGACGCCAGGACCCGCAGCACCTCGCGGACGACGGAGCGGGAGACGGCGTACCTGTCGACCAGCTCGTCGATGTTGAGGACCGCCCCGGGTGCCAGCTCACCGCCGCAGATCGCGGTGCCGAGGTGGTCGAGGACGCGGGCGTGCAGCCCTGACTCGGCAGGGACGACGGCAACCTCTAGTGAGGACGATTCCACGCAAAGATCGTATCAGTTAGATGTACCCCTTGAAATAGTCTGCTTTTTGCGCCTAGCATCCCGATGTTAAGCGGATGTAACACCGAGGTAGCGGCTCCCTTAGGGGCGGTGACCACGACAGAAGGCGAGACAAGCGTGCGACGTCGATCGATAATCGGCACTTCTCTGGCCGTGGTCGCAGCCATGGGCCTGACCGCCTGTGGCGGCGACGACGGCGGCGAGGGCTCGAAGACCGTTCGCGTGACACTGGTCAACCACGTCTGGACCGAGAACATCAAGAAGGCCCTGCCGGAGTTCGAGAAGCAGACCGGGCTCACTGTCGAGGTCACCCAGCTCGGCGAGGACCAGCTCTCCGACCAGTACAACGTCAAGCTCAACGCCGGCTCCACCGACCTCGACGTGATGATGTACCGGCCGTTGCAGGAGGGGAAGCTGTTCGGCAAGAACAAGTACCTCGCCGACCTGGGCAAGAACGCCAAGTCGGACAGCGCCTTCGAGCTCGGTGACTTCCAGGCCGGGCCGATGCAGGCGACGACCTATGAGGACAAGGTGGTCGGGGTGCCGATCATCACCGAGCAGGAGGTCCTCTACTACCGCAAGGACCTGCTGACGAAGTCCGGCTTCACCGCGCCGCCCAAGACCCTCGACGAGCTCAAGGCGCAGGCGGCGAAGGTCGAGGCCGACAACCCCGGCGTCGCCGGCTTCGTCGCCCGGACCGGCAAGGCCGCCGCCGTCACGCAGTTCTCCAGCTTCCTCTTCAGCTTCGGCGGCGACTTCGTCGACGGCAGCGGCAAGGCCACCGTCAACACCGAACAGGCCAAGCAGGCGTACGCCTACTACGGCGGGCTGCTACGCGACCACGGCCCGGAGAACATCAGCACCGACATGAGCTGGTCCGAGGCCATGGCCATCTTCACGCAGGGCAAGGCAGCCTTCTACACCGAGGCCAACTCGCTCTACAAGAACGCCACCGACCCGACCAAGTCCAAGGTCGTCGACACCGTCGGCTTCGCCGCCTTCCCGGCGGGTCCGGCCGGATCGAAGCCGTACAACATCCCCTCCTGGGCGCTCGGCGTGAACGACAGCTCGGAGAACAAGGACAACGCCTGGAAGTTCATCCAGTGGGCGGCCGGCAAGGAGCAGGCGCTGGCGCAGCAGACCGCCGGCGTCCCCGGTGCCCGCACCTCGGTCTGGGCTAACCCGGCGAGCACCGCGAGCCTGCCGAAGGACCTCGCCGAGGCCAACACGGCCAGCACCGCCAACGGCGTCGGCCACGACCGCCCACTGGTGGTCAAGGTCGCGCAGGCGCGAGAGATCGTCGGTCAGCCGATCGTCGACGCGATCACCGGCAAGGACGCCGCCGCCTCGGCGGACACGGCCAACGCGGCGTTCCAGAAGTTCCTCGACGACGAGGCGAAGTAGCCCGACCGCCGGGCGGCGGAGCCGACGGGCTCCGCCGCCCCCCCGGGACCAGACCCCCCAACCCCGAGACCCCACCATTCAGCCGGCATAACCCCCCCCACCCACCCCCCCCACGG
>NZ_JBSFBM010000244.1:0-10420 GCF_053592955.1 Micromonospora sp. NPDC002411
CCCGAGCCCGTCGAGGTGCACCTGCCGCACCGGCAGCGCTGAGAAGCGACACTGTGACGGCTCAGGCCGTGACCACCCACTGTGGCGGTCACGGCCTGAGCCGTCAGCACGATCTCAATCCACCCGAGGCGCACTCAGTCGGAGGTGCCACCGTGCCCCACGGCCGGTGAGCCGGACGATCGCCAACGGCTCCACGTCCACCTGCCGGTACGTCGCCAACGGCAGGTCGAGGGCGTGCACGACCGCGACCCGGATCACCAGCGGGTGCGCGATCGCGGTGAGCCGCCGGTCGGCGCCGCGTTGCCCGTCCAACCAGGCACCGACCCGGTCCCGCACCCCAGCGACGGACTCGCCGCCGTGCGGTGCGGACTCCGGTTCGGACATCCACTCGTGCAGCGCCTGCGGCTGCTCGACGGCGATCTCCTCGACCGACCGTCCGGTCCAGTCGCCGTAGTCGCAGTCCGCCAACGCTGCCTCGATGGTGGGCAGCAGACCGAGTGCGTCGGCGGTATCGGTAGCCGCCGCGGCGGGACTGGACACGCAGGCGTCGTCGACGCCCAGGTGCCCACGTCCGGCCTGGGCCAGGGCGAGGGCGGCACGCAGGCCGCCCTCGTCCAGGCCGTCGTCCGATCCGCCGAAGCGGGCCCGACGCAGGGCAGTGGTGTGCGCGTGGGCGACCAGCCGGAGGCTGGTGGCGGTCACGTGCCCGGAAGTGCAGCGGCGGCCCGGCGACGCCGGTCGTGGTGCATCAGGGCCGCGAACAGCAGGCCGATCCCGGTCCAGAGCACCACCTGGGTGCCGAGCGAGGCCAGCCGGAAGTCCCACAGCAGCGTCGCGGGGAAGTCGGCGGGGACCTCCTGGAACGACGGAAGCACCACATAGGAGACCACGGTGACCAGCAGGAATCCGCCGACCGCCGCGGCGACGCGCTGCCACAGCGGTGCCTGCGCGCCGACCGATCGGTAGCCCAGCGAGCCCGCCCACACAGCAACCAGACCGAGCACCACCATCAGCAGGTAGGTGACGGTGCGTTGGTTGATGGTGGCCGGATCGCCGACCGCCGGCGGGTTCGCCGGGTACTTGAGGAACGGCACGACCACCGCGCCGAGCAGCGCCGCGCCGGCCAGCAGCAGGCCCGACCGTCCGTCGTCGTAGGTCCGCCGTCGGCGTGCCAGCAGGACGTACGCCGTGGCCAGCAGGCCACCCATCGCGGCACCGAACAGGCCGGTGGCCAGGAACAGGCCGCCGCGCTGGCCATTGCGGCTGACCAGGGCATCCTCGTGGTCGTGCGCACCGGCGACCGGCTCGGCATGCGCCGACGCCGCCTCCTCGATCGCGATGGCCGCGTCGACGTGCGGTTCGCCGGCGAGATAGGCGAACGTCCCGGCGAGCAGACCGGCGATCAGGCCGGCGAGCAGACCGCGGACGAGGACGGTGACGAACGGGGGAGCGGTGGCACCCGTCAGTGGCACGGAACACCCAGCAGGTGCCGGCCGTCGTGCATCAGCTCGTGCAGGTACATGCCACTGCGCGACACCGCGCCCTGGTCGAAGGCGACGAGGTAGGCCAGCAGCGCGAGCGCGGTGACGGTCGCCAACACCGTCCACAACAGACGCGTGGTGCCAGCGGGATTCACCAACGGCTGGCTGGACGTGGAACTGGACATGTGATCACGAACCTCCCCGGGGATGACGCGTCCCCATCGCAAGGCTGCGGACGACCGAGCGTCCTGGCTCGCGGTCCCTCTCGAAGTGGGGGAACCGCTCACAGTGGCGCGACCGCGCCGGAATCACACCGGCTTCCCTCGCGTCGCCGCAGATAGTGGGTCGACGGTATCGGTGCCGCCTCAGGCGGTCAACCCGGTCCGGGACAGCGACCCGCCGGCTCGCCGACGTGCGGGCACCGACGCATCGTCACTTCGGCCAGTCGACGGTATTCGTCCGGCCGGAGTGCTGGGGAGTTCCGGCTGGTACGCGCGTTCTGCGGCCTGCGCCTGCCCTGTTACCGCTAACATGGTCACCCTGCAAAATCTGTCGACGGCACCGGGCCTCGCCGGAGGTCCGACCAGTGGCGGAGCGGGGTGGGTGGACGTGAGCGCGCCGGGACGGGTCCGATGACGACCGGTGCGGCCGTGCGGCAGCCGGGGATCGTCGACGCGCACCATCACCTCTGGGTCCGAGCCCGGCACCCGCAGCCCTGGATCGACCCGCACACCATGGCCGCGATCGACGACGACTTCACCCCGGTCGACCTCGGCCCGGCGACCCGGGTCGCCGGAGTCACCCAGACCGTCGTCGTGCAGACCGTCGCGGCCCGGTCGGAGACGCCCGAGCTGTTGGGGATCGCGGCCGACGACCCCCTCATCGCCGGGGTCGTCGGGTGGGTCGACCTCACCGCCGGCGATGTCGTCGAGCGCCTGGAGCGACTTCGGGCGGCGCGGGGTGGCGAGCGGCTCGTCGGGATCCGTCATCTGGTCCAGTCCGAGCCCGACCCGGCATATCTCGACCGCCCCGACGTCCGGAGGGGTATCGCCGCGGTCGGTGCTGCCGGCCTCGCCTTCGACCTGCTCGTACGCCATCATCAGTTGCCGGCGGCCACCCGGCTGGTCCGCGACCTGCCCCAGGTCCGGTTCGTCCTGGACCACCTCGGTAAGCCGTCGCTCGGGGCCGGCGGCCTCGGCGACTGGCCCCGGGACCTGCGGGCGCTCGCCGCCGAACCCAACACGACGGCGAAGCTCTCCGGCCTGGTGACCGAGGTGAGCGGCAGTTCCTGGACGGTCGCGGACCTGCGGCCGGCCGTCGAGCACGCACTGGACGTGTTCGGGCCGGGCCGGCTGATGTTCGGCTCGGACTGGCCGGTGTGTCTGCTCGCCACCTCGTACACCCGCTGGGTCAGGGTGCTCGGCGACCTGCTGGATCCGCTGACCGACGACGAGCGCGCGGCGATCTGGCGACAGACAGCCAGCCGGGAGTACCGGCTCGCGGCGTCGTGACCCGCCGGAGGGCCGTCGGTTGACCGGCCGGGAGTTCGGTGGAGAAAGTGGTGCCCGCAAACGCCACCGGGCATAGCATGTTATCGATAACATGCTCGCGATGGTCCGCCGGATCGAGCCGGGGGCCACCCTAGGGTGCGGGGTGCGCATGGTCGTCGGGGCCGGGCCTGTCGATCCATTGTGGACTGTCGCTGGTCCAGCGTCCCCTGACGAACCGTCGGCGGATGGTGCCGCGCCGCTCGGCCGCAGTTGTGCCGATTTGATCAGACGTATGCGCGGGATGGCTCGGGTAACGATGTCAAAACATGGTTGTAAGACCTTGGCAACCCACGCGGGTGCATGGCATGGTAACGGCTGATCAAGGGAAACATCCGATCTATCGTCACGGTGCGGCAGGTCCACGCCAAGCCCTCTCCTCTGCGGGGAGGCTCGGTCGCTCATAGGTGCTCGGCACGACGGCGGGTCCTCCGTCGAGTGCCGGCCCCACGCATGGGGAGGTCAGGTCCGACGATGAGTACCGCCGAGGCATCCGCCGGCACGCAGCGCGGCGACATCGGTGACTGGCTCCGGGAACGGATCTCCCACGCCGTCTCCGAGTTCACCGCCGCCACCGCGTTGGTCGTCCTGTTCATCGCGTTGACCATCGCGAGTCCCTACTTCCTGACGGCTGACAACCTCTTCAACATCGGGGCGCAGACAGCGGTGATCGCCATCATCGCCACGGCGCAGACGATGGTCATCATCACGAAGGGCATCGACCTGTCCGTGGGGTCGGTGGCCGCACTCTCCGGTGTGCTGGGAGCGATGGTCGTCCGCGACCTCGGCTTCTCGCTCTGGGCGGCGACGGCGGTCGCGATCGGCGTCGGCGCGCTAGCCGGGCTGTTGAACGGCCTGCTGGTGACGGCAGCCCGGATTCCGCCGTTCATCGCGACGCTCGGAACGATGTCCGTCGGGCGCGGACTGGTCTTCATCATCACCGGCGCGGTCGGCGTCTACGGCCTGCCCCGGTCGTTCCAACTGCTCGGCAACGGGGAGATCATCGGCATCCCGTTCGCCGTCGTGATCACCGTCCTGGTCGCCGTCGGGGTCGCCTTCCTGCTCTCCCAGACCCGCTTCGGCCAGTACACCTACGCGATGGGCTCCAACCTGGAGGCCGCGCGTCGCTCCGGCATCCGGGTGGGCCGTCACCTGACCGGGGTGTACGTGCTGGCGGGTGTGCTGGTCGGCCTCGGCGGCATGATCGCTGCCTCCCGGGTCAACTCCGGCCAGCCCAACTACGGGATCTCGCTGGAGCTCGACGTCATCGCCGCCGCGGTCATCGGCGGCGCCAGCCTGTTCGGAGGCCAGGGTCGGATCGTCGGGACGATCATCGGCGCCTTCCTCATCGCCCTGGTGCGCAACGGGGCCGTCCTGCTCGACATCAGCATCCACTACCAGCAGGTGATCGTCGGCCTGATCATCTGGGCCGCCGTCTACTTCGACCAGTACCGCCGCCGGCGGCTGGAATCGCGGGGTTGACATGCCATTCCACGAGTCCGAACGAGGAAGGACACACACCATGGCACACACCACCACCAGTCGACCGGCGCGCACGCGTCTCCTTCGTGCACAGGCCATCCTGGCCGCGGTCGCGGCCACCGCCCTACTCAGCGCCTGCGGCGGAGTGGAGGTCCGGGACGGCGGCGACGGCGCGACGAAGGACGCGAGCGGGCCGTTGAAGCTCGCCGTCGTACCGAAGGCAGTCGGCGCCGACTACTGGAACACAGTGAAGGCGGGCGCGGAGTGCGCCGCGCAGCGCGCCGGGGACGTCACCGTCCAGTGGGACGGGGTGACCACCGAGACCGACGTCGAGGGCCAGGTCAACCTGATCCAGAACTTCGTCACCAAGAAGGTCGACGGCATCGTCTACGCGGCGACCGACTCCAGCGCGCTGGCGCCCGCCACCGACCAGGCGCTGGCCGCCAAGATCCCGGTCGCGATGATCGACTCCGGCACCAGCCCGCAGCCGTCGGGCGTCCCGCTCTTCGCCACCGACAACCGCGCGTCAGCGACCGAGGCGGCGAAGCTGCTCGCCAAGGAGCTGGGCCCCGGCAACCACGACGTGGCCCTGGTCGAGTTCCAGCCCGGATCACAGACCAACACCGAGCGGGTCGACGGCTTCAAGGCCGGCCTCGCCCAGTTCCCCAACCTGAAGCTGGTCGGTCAGCAGCCCAGCAAGAGCGACGTCAACGAGGCGCGGCGGGTCACCGAGAACATCCTCACCGCCAACCCCAACCTCAAGGGCATCTTCGCCGCCAACGAGCCGAGCGTGCTCGGCGCCGCCCAGGCCATCCAGGCGGCGGGCAAGTCGGGCAAGATCGTCATCATCGGTTGGGACGCCGCCCCGGACGAGGTCGCCGGGTTGCGCAGTGGTCAGATCTCGGCGCTGGTCGTGCAGAACCCGTTCAAGATGGGCTACTTCGGCGTCGACAAGATGGTCAAGCACCTCCGGGACAAGGCGCCACTCGCGTCTGCCGACACCGGCGTCACCTTCGTCACCAAGGAGAACATCGATTCGGCGGAGATCAAGGCGGTGCTCGAGCCCAGCTGCGCCAACCCTCCGGTGCAGTGATGGGAACGACTCCGGCGGCCACCGCCGACACCGACAACCTGCCGTCCGGCGGGGAACCGCCGGTCCTGGAAGCGCGCGGCATCGTCAAGCGGTTCGGACACGTCGAGGCGTTGCGGGGCGCCGACTTCACCGTCCACCGAGGTGAGGTCGTCGCGCTGATCGGCGACAACGGCGCCGGGAAGAGCACTCTGATCAAGACGCTTTCCGGCGTGCACCCACCGGACGAGGGCGAGATCCTCGTGGGCGGTCGCCCGGTGCAGTTCTCGACCCCGGTCGACGCCCGGCGGGCGGGGGTGGAGACCGTCTACCAGGATCTGGCCGTCGCCGACGACCTCAGCGTGGCTGCCAACCTGTATCTCGGGAGGGAGATCCTGCGCTCCGGACCGCTCGGTCGGCTGGGCTTGCTGGACAAGCGCGCCATGCGGCAGGGCGCGGCGGCGGCCCTGGACGAACTCGGTGTGCGGATCCCACGGGTCACCACCCCGATCGCCATGTTGTCCGGTGGGCAACGGCAGTGCGTCGCGGTGGCCCGCGCCATCATCTGGGCCACCAACGTGGTCATCCTCGACGAACCCACCGCGGCGCTCGGCGTGGTCCAGACCGGGCGGGTTCTCGACGTCGTCCGACGCGCCCGCGACGCCGGCATGTCGGTGGTGCTGGTGAGCCACAACATGCCGCAGGTGCTCGACATCGCCGACCGGGTCGAGGTGCTGCGCCTCGGCCGCCGCGCGGCCCAACTCCGCGCCGACGAGGTCACCACCGACGACCTGGTGGCGGCGATGACCGGGAGCACCAGCACGGACCGGGACGAGCGGTGACGGCGAACGTCCTGGCCGACGGCGACGGCTGGCGCGGCCGATGACAGGCCCCCTCGGTCGGCGGACCACAGTGGATGCCGCTCGCCCACGGGTGCGGTTCAGCCCACTGGGATTCGGTGCCTCGCAGGGCGGCAATCTCTATCGAAGGACGTCGGACGAGGCGTTCGCCGCCGCGGTGGACACCGCGTGGGCTGGGGGTGTCCGATACTTCGACACCGCGCCGCACTACGGGCTCGGCCTGTCCGAACGGCGTCTGGGTGCCGCCCTCCGCTCCCGACCCCGTGCCGAGTACGTGGTGTCCACCAAGGTCGGCCGGCTGCTCGTGCCGTCGCCGGAGACCGCGCACCTGCGTGACCCGGAGGGGTTCGACGTGCCCGCCGATCACCGACGGGTCTGGGACTTCAGCCGGGACGGCGTACACCGCTCGGTGGAGGCGAGCCTTCGACGCACCGGCCTGGACCGGATCGACGTGGTGTACCTGCACGACCCGGACGACCACTGGGAGCAGGCCGCGTACGAGGCGGTGCCAGCGTTGGTGGAGCTGCGCGAACAGGGCGTGATCGGCGCGATCGGCGCGGGGATGAACCAGTCCGCGATGCTGGCCCGTTTCGTGACGGAGACCGACGTTGACGTGGTGATGTGCGCCGGCCGGTACACGCTGCTGGAGCAGGGCGCGTTGACCGACCTGTTACCCGCCGCGCAGGCCCGCCGCGTCGGTGTGGTGATCGCCGGGGTCTACAACTCCGGGCTGCTGGCCCGGGACCTGCCGCCGAGCGACGCCGCCTACAACTACCAGCGGGCGCCGGTGGAGGTGGTCGGTCAGGCCCGGCGGATAGCGCGGGTCTGTCAGACGTACGGCGTCACGCTGCCCCAGGCGGCGTTGGCGTTCGTCCGTCGGCACCCGGCCGTGGTCTCGACAGTGGTCGGTGTGCGTGACGCGGTCCAGGTGACCGAGACCCTGCGCCGATTCGACACCGACGTCCCGGACCAGCTCTGGGCGGCGCTGTACGAGGCGGGGCTGCTCGACGTGCAGCAGTAGCGTCAGCGGTCAGGGTCGCGTCGTCTCGGTGCTGGTCGGGTCGGCGTCGTCGGGCAACCCGTGCAACGACTCCTCCACACCGATCAGGTGGTTGGCCATCCGGGTGCGGGCCCGCTCCGGGTCACGCGCCACGAGGGCCTTCAGGATCGCCACGTGTTCGTCATGGGTACGTCGGTCCGCGCCCTCCTCGTGCAGGCTCCGCCAGAGCCGCCCGCGGATGGTGCGACCGGCGAACGCCTCGATGAGCCCGACGAGCACCGGGTTGTCGGCGTGCACGGCGATGATCCGGTGGAAGGCGATGTCGATCTCGAGGATGCGTTCGTGGTCCTGCGGTGACTGGCCGACCATCCGGGCTGCCTCGTCGAGGAGTTCCCCGGCCTGGGCGAGGGCCTCGTCCGTGATCCTGGTCGCGGCCAGCTGGGCTGCCTCGCACTCCAGTAGCCGCCGGACGGTGTGGATGTGCCGCGGGTCGCCCTGACCCTGGAAGTCGACCACGAAGCCCATCGGGGCCAGCAGTTGCGGCGCGTCGAGGTTGGTGACGTACGTGCCGTCACCCTGGCGGATGTTGACGATGCCGAGGATCGACAGGGCCGACATCCCCTCGCGCAGCGAGCCGCGCGAGACGCCGAGCGACTCGGCGAGGTCCTTCTCGATCGGCAGGCGGTCCCCGGGCTTGAACTTCCCGTCCAGGATCATCCGCTTGATGCCGTTCACCACTTCGTCAGTGCGTGACATGGTCCCCCTAGCGGCCAGCGGATGTGGCCGTCCCACCCGCGATCACGTACGGCTCCGGAGATGACACGGTAGTCGGGTCCGCCGCCGCCCAGTAGTGGCCGTCGGGAAAGCGGTAGAGCGCGATCGACTCGGGGCGCATCCGGGTGGAGTAGCCGGGCTGGTCGGGCAGGACGTAGCCGCTGCCCGAGCCGGTGTCACGGATGACGCACGGGTCGGTGAAGTGCTCGTGCAGGTGGTCGACGAACTCGGTGACGCGGTTGGTGAGATCTCCCGAGACCGCGACGTAGTCGAGCACCGACACGTGTTGGACCATCTCGCACAGCCCGACGCCGCCGGCGTGCGGGCAGACCGGTACGTCGAACTTCGCGGCGAGGAGCAGCACGGCGACGATCTCGTTGATGCTGGCCAGCCGGCCGGTGTCCAACTGGCAGAAGTCGATGGCCCCGGCCTGGAACAGCTGCTTGAACATCACCCGGTTGTGACAGTGCTCGCCGGTGGCGACGCCGATCGGGGCGACGGCCCGGCGGACGGCCGCGTGGCCCAGGATGTCGTCGGGGCTGGTCGGCTCCTCGATCCACAGCGGCGTGAACCGGGCGAGGGCGGTGACCCACTCGATGGCCTGGCCGACGTCCCACACCTGGTTGGCGTCGATCATCAGGTTGCGGTCCGGGCCCAGGATCTCCCGGGCGATCGCGCAGCGGCGGATGTCGTCGTCGAGGTTGGCGCCCACCTTGAGCTTGACGTAGCCGTAGCCGCTGTCGACGGCTTCCTGGCACAGCCGGCGCAGCTTGTCGTCGCCGTAGCCGAGCCAGCCGGCCGAGGTGGTGTAGGCGGGGTAGCCGGTCCGGTGGAGCTCGGCGAGGCGGTCGGCCTTCGTGCTCTCCTTGGCCCGCAGGATGGCCAGTGCCTCGTCCCGGGTCAGCGCGTCGGACAGGTAGCGCAGGTCCGCGATGTCGACGAGTTGTTCGGGGGACATGTCCACCAGTAGCCGCCACAGCGGCTTGTCGGCGAGCCGGGCCACCAGGTCCCACGAGGCGTTCAGCACGGCCGCGAGCGACAGGTGGACGACGCCCTTCTCGGGCCCGAGCCACCGCAGCTGCGAGTCGGACGTGAGGAGGCGGTAGACCGCCCCCATGTCGGCCGCCATCGTCGCCACGTCCATGCCCACGAGGAGCTGTGCCTGGTGGACCGCTGCGGCGGCGACGATGTCGTTGCCCCGGCCGATGGTGAAGGTCAGGCCGTGGCCCGCGAGCGGCGCGCCCACGCTGTCGGTGCCGTCGGTGTGCAGGACGACGTAGGCCGCCGAGTAGTCGCCGTCCTTGTTCATGGCGTCTGACCCGTCAGCGGTCAGGGAGGTGGGGAAGCGGACGTCCTCGACGGTGACAGCAGTGATCTGCGGCATGCGCTCCTCGCCCGACTAGGCAAAAGATCAGATGATCATTCGGAGTATACGGAGGCTGGTTCAGGTGCGTCAACGACGTCGATCACCCGATCGGTGCAGACATCCAATGTTTCTGATGGGGATCGAACGCCTGGCGGGAGGCGCCTCCCGCGTGGCGTGTTCGGATGCCGGGCGACCGCCGCGACGGCGGTGGTACCCCGTCGTCGCGGCCCGCGTTTGCGCGTGGGCATCGTGGCCGAACACCAAACCGCTGGTGGGTGGCGTTTGCTGTTCCAAGTGGAACTCCGGCCCGTCGAGTGTGTCGAATGGTGGGCGGCGGTCCACCGGTCGGAACGAGGGTCGGAGTCGGCGGCCGAGCCGGGGGTTTGAAGATTGGATGTTCATCTCGACCACCCGCATCGACGGCAGATTATGAGCAACGTTCCTTACATCTGGATCCTGCATACATCGCATCTTTGTGGATCGTCGCGGCCTTTTCCGCGGCCTTGTCGCGCCGCTGACCGCCGCCTTCCGCTGGCGTCGGCCGGCCGGGGCCGGGCGGTCGGGGGCTCGGCCGGGTGACGGTCGTCACCGCCTCCGCCGCCGACACGCCGACACCGACATGTGGGGTGTGACAACCGCTGGGTCCCTATATATGGTGTCGAGCGCAGCTGGTTCGACTGCTCATCCAGGGCGGTCGAGGCAAGAGGGAACCCGGTGGAAATCCGGGACTGTCCCGCAGCGGTGAGTGGGAACGACAGCCGTCATCAGCACTGGACCACACGGTCTGGGAAGCGACGGCCGGTAGGAGACCGGCGAGCCCGGTCGCGCCCACGAGTCCGAA
>NZ_JBSFBM010000245.1:0-10399 GCF_053592955.1 Micromonospora sp. NPDC002411
GGTTCGGCAACGCCACGGGGCTGCTGCGTCACTCTGTGTTGCTAAAAAGTGGTCAACTGTTTCTCCTCCGTAACTTTAGTCCGAACGGATGTGGCCGGCCCGCCGCCGATCGCGCCGGCCCCTCGCCGTGCTGGTCGCGGCCGGCCTCGCCGTGCTCGTCGGCCTCGGCGCCCTGCTCACCCAGGGCCAGTTCGGCCCCTCGGGCACCCGCGACCCCGCCGACGTCGCCGGTGCGCCCTCGGCCTCCGCGCCGGCGCCCAGACCCACGACGCAGTCGCCGACACCGAAGCCGCCACCCTCGCCGTCACCATCCGCCAGCACCGCGCCCCCGACCAGCGGGCAGCAGGTGCCGGTCAGCCTCCGCGAGGTGACCGGCGAGTTCGCCGCCGTCCTCGCCAGCGCGCTGGCCCGCGGTGACATCGACCGCAAGACCGCCGAAGACCTGCGCGACGAACTCGCCGACCTGAACCGCCACACCAGGGACCGGACCAAGCGCGTCGCCGAGCTGCGGGAACACATCGCCGAGTTGGTGGAGCGCGACCGGCTACCAGCGCGGACGGGCGCCCAGCTGGACAATCTCCTCGCGCGGACCAGCAGCATCTTCACCGGCCGTACGGACGACTGATACCTGCGTCTATACCGCTGGCATGATGTCCCGATGCGGACACGTCTGATCTTCGTGCGACACGGCGAGTCGCTCCACCAGCTCGAAGGAATCGTGGGCGGACCACGTGGTTGCCGGGGCCTCACCGCCCTCGGTCACGAGCAGGCGAACGATCTCGCCAAGCGGCTCACCGGTGAGGTCGCCGCCGACCGACCCGTGGCGGTCTACTCGTCCGTGCTGCGGAGGGCTGTCGAGACAGCGCAACCGATTGCCACCGCGTTCGGCGTCCGGCCCGTGGCCGACTGTGGCCTGTGCACCTGGCACACACCCCCGTACGCCGACGGCCTTCCGACCGCCCGCTTCCGCACCGAACACGCGGTGGCCGGCGGCGGTGTGTTCCGGCCGTTCGAGGAGGGCAACGAGAGCTGGGCCGAGCTGGTGGTCCGCGTCAGCCGAGCGATCATGGAGATCGCCCATCGGCACCGGGGTTCCACGGCGATCCTGGTCGGTCACAGCGAGACCGTCGAGGGCGCGTTCCACGCGCTCGCCGCGCAGCCTGTCTTCCGGGCGTTCGACCTGGACGTGCCCCCGGCCTCGATCACCGATTGGACGACCGACCACGACCCGGGCGGGTGGCCGCCGGCCCGCTGGACGCTCCGTCGTTTCGCCGACACCGGCGGGTGGGCCCGAGCGTGACCCGTTCGTTGACGACCGACGGCCACCTGTTCGGCGTCGCCGGCACGGCGTGGCCGCCCGCCCGCTCCCGCCGGTCGTAGTCTCACCGGATGACGACAACGCAGACGCACACCCTCGCCGTACCCGGCGTCGACCTGGTCTACGACGTCCGAGGCCCGCTGCCCCCGGCCGGCGGACACCCCGTGCTGCTGATGATCGGCCAGCCGATGGCGGCGGAGGGCTTCACCGCGCTCGCGCCACACTTCACCGACCGTACCGTCGTCACCTACGACCCGCGTGGCCTCGGCCGCAGCGTCCGCACGGACGGCCGGACCGACCACACGCCGCAGCAGCAGGCGGCCGACCTGCACCTGCTGATCGAGGCGCTCGGTGCCGGCCCGGTCGACGTCTTCGCCAGCAGCGGCGGCGCGGTGACGGCACTCGAACTCGTCGCTGCGTACCCCGGAGACGTCCTGACGTTGGTGGCGCACGAACCCCCGATCAACGCCGTGCTTCCCGACGCCGACGCCGCCGAGCGCGCCCGCGCCGGGTTCTACGACGCGTACCAGGCGAAGGGGGCCGGCGCCGGCATGGCCGCGTTCATCGCGATGACGTCCTGGCAGGGCGAGTTCACCGATGCCTACTTCGCCCAGCCCACCCCCGATCCGGCGATGTTCGGCATGTCGACGGATGACGACGGCACCCGCGACGACCCGCTGCTGTCAAAGAACTCGTGGGCGATCACCGACTACCGGCCGGACACGGGCCTGCTCGCCGCTGCACCCACCCGGATCGTCATCGCGGTCGGGGAGGAGTCGGCGGGGACGTACACCGCGCGGACGGCCCACGGCATGGCGGCTGCGCTCGGTCAGCAGGCCGTGGTGTTCCCCAGTCACCACGGCGGTTTCCTCGGCGGCGAGTTCGGTTACGCGGGCAAGCCCGAGGAGTTCGCGGTACGGCTGCGGGAGGTGCTGGACGCCGGCTGACCGGGCCGGGTCACCCGCGCTGCTCGCTCAGGATCTGCTCACGCAGGATCTCGGCGTGCCCGCAGTGCTGGGCAAGCTCGCGCAGCACGTGCAGGTACACCCAGCGCAGCGGCTGCGGGCCACTGCGGTGGCCGCGCAGGAGGTCGTCCAGGCCCAGGGCGGCCGTGGCCCGGCGGGACGCCTCGCACGCCTCCCGGTGTGCCTGCAGGATGCTGGCGATGGTGTCGTCGTCGTCGAGGAGGAACGAGTCGCCAGGCGTGGGTGGGATGCCGATCTCGGCGCGTGAGCGGCACGTGACGGCCTCGTCGAACCAGACCTTCTCCACGAAGGTGGCGTGCTTCACCAGGCCCAGCAGGGTGGTCCGGGACGGCACCAACGACCGGCGTGCCTGCTCCTCGGTCAGCCCGTCCAGGTAGCCGTCGAGCGCCCGGCGGTGTTCGTCGATGAACGCCTCGAACTGCGCCTGCTCCGGCAAGGCGATGACGTCGGGTGCGAAGGTCCCCGGCAAGGAAGTCATCCGCGAAGCATTCCAAGGTCATCGTCCGCTTGCAAACACCATGTTCAGCCGAAGGAGAGGAGAGCACCGCGCTCGTCGAAGCGGGCCGTGCCCGCCCAGGCGATCTCCCAGCGGTTGCCCTCCGGGTCGGCGAGGTAGCCGGAGCGCCCACCCCAGGGTCGGTCGGTCGGCTCCGCCACCACCGTCGCGCCCGCCTCGACGGCCGCTGCGAAAGCCGTGTCGACCTCCTCGCGGCTGTCGACGTTGCAGGCCAGGGTGACGCCGGACCAGCCCGCGGCCGGTTCGGGCATTCCCGGCGCGGCCTCGGCGGCCAGCTCCGGCAGCGGGTAGAGCGCGAACAGGACGCCACCGAGCAGGAAGGCCGACCACCCGTCGTCACTGGCCGGCACCTCCGGCCACCCCAGCGACCGGTAGAACGACCGTAGCGTGCCGATGTCGCGTGCTCCCAGGGTGACCACGGACAGGCGGGAGGGAACGGTGCTCATGGTCCGACCGTAACGCGATCGCCGTCCGCCACCCGCCCGGGACGGACCACCCGGGCGTACGCGCCGACACACGGCTGGGGACCCATCCCGGGCAGGGGCTCGATCCGGTTGAGCCGGGCGGGTACCCGCAGCGCCTCGGCCTCGCGGCGCAGCGGTCCGTGCGCGAGCGTCGGCACCGCGCAGCGCGGCGTCGGGGCGAGCACTGCGAGCACCAGGTCCGGGCCGACGCGCAGCTCCCGGCCGACCCAGCCGTTCTCGGCGAAGGCATCCGTGTCCGTGTCGAGCACCAGGTTGGGCCGGTAGCGCTCCACTGTCCCGGCTCCGGGCGGTAGGTGCCCGGCGATCCGATCCAGGGTCGCGGTGGTGACCAGGTGGATCGGAGCGAAGTCGAAGAAGGTGCCGGGCAGCACCGATCCGAGCCGGCTCTCGTCGGCCGGAACCTCGTCGTCAAGACCGGCGGCGAGCACCGCCTCCGGGTTCGACCGCAGCAGGGTAGCGCCGGCCGGTACGGCGTCGACAACGGTCACCGGGCGACCCACGGCCGCGCTGAGCGCCCTGTCGATGTCGAGGTCCTCGACCGACAGGTGTCGGCCGTCGGGCAGAGTGATCCGTACCGGATCGGTCACCCCTCCTGTCGCCTGCAGCGCGAGCAGGCCGCGCCACCGATGCGGTTGCTTGGCGCTGGCCACCCGTCCACTGGTCTGATCCAACAGGGCCAGCACGCGGTCACCCACGACGCCGGTCGCGCCGATGTCGGCGGCCGGGATCCGTTCTCCGAGCAGCGACTTCACCGGGTGCCGCCGCAGCTGCACCACTCGTCCGGAGATCATTGCGTCACCCTAACCGCGCCTGTCGCCGCCAGGGTCGGGCCACAGGTGGAGACCCGTCAGTCGAGGCTGACGCTGACCGACTGGCCCGGCTCGGTGCCCGCGCGCCCGACGACCTCGCCCTCCGGCGTCCACACCGCCGACCGCCCGGCCGCCTCGGTGAAGCCACCGCCGGTCGAGCCGGCGAAACTCGCCACCGCCACCCAGACCCGGTGGGTCGCGGTGATCCGCTGCGCCCGCTGGTCCGTCACGGCGGCGTCGCGCGCGGCCTCCACGACACCCGCCGCGTACACGTCGATCCCGAGGGCCGCGGTCCGCGCCGCGTGCGCGGCGACCCCGGTGTCCTTGCAGATCGCCAACCCCACCCGCCAACCGTCCACATCGAGCACTGCCGGCGCGTCGCCCCGTCGAAAGCGGCGGGACTCCGCGCCGCCCAACCACATCTTCCGATACGCCACCGTCGCACCGCCCCCGGTCACGGCCAGCATCGCGATGTGGTCGCCCGCGACCGGCGCACCGGCCAGGGCCAACGCGCCCGTCTCGGCGCACGCCTCGACCAGCGGCGTCAACCGCGCGTCGTCGACCGACACGACCGGCGCGTCCAACTCGTACCCTGTCAGCGACAGCTCCGGAAAGACCACCACCCGGGCACGCGCCGCGCGGACCGCGGCGGCGTGCGCCCGCGCGTTCTCCGCGACATCCAGGGGTACGCACGCCGGCTGCGCCACCGCGAGCCGCAGCGGGGTGCGGTTTTCCACACCCTTACCGATGTGGTCGACCCGCGTGGTCGGGCGGTCGGCCTCATGGTCGACTCTCAGGATCGCTTCGTACCGTGGGGGCATGATTCGAACGTCCCACGCCCTGCTCGCCACCGGAACCCCCACCGCCGCGGCGGAACCGCCGCAGGGCGGCATCGTCGGTTACGTCACTGACCTGGTGGAACGGCTCGGCGGCCCCGGTGCCGGCCTGGCGGTGGCGCTGGAGAACCTCTTCCCGCCGATCCCCAGTGAGGTGATTCTGCCGTTGGCCGGGTTCGTCGCCGCGCAGGGACGGATGAGTCTGGTCGGTGCGATTTTCTGGACCACGCTGGGCTCGGTGGTGGGTGCGCTCGCGCTTTATTTGATCGGCGCGTCGTTGGGGCGCGACCGGATGCGCGCCATCGTGTCCCGGCTTCCCCTGGTGAAGCTCAGCGACGTGGACCGGACCGAGGCTTGGTTCCTCCGGCACGGCGTGAAGGCCGTCTTCTTCGGCCGGATGATCCCGATCTTCCGGAGCCTGATCTCCATCCCGGCCGGGGTGGAGCGGATGCCGGTAAGCACGTTCCTGATCTACACCACGCTGGGCAGCCTGATCTGGAACACCACGTTCGTCCTCGCCGGCTACCTGCTCGGCGACAACTGGCATCTCGTCGAGGGCTACGCCGGCATGCTCCAGAAGGTGGTGATCGTCGTCTGTGTGGCGGCGGCCGCCTGGTTCGTCGGGTCCCGTGTGCTGCGAGCCCGCCGCGCCGCGCAGAACCCCGAACCGGTCGAACCCGAGCCGAACGCACTGAACGGTGTGCCCGACCCGGCCGGTCGCGGCACGCTCTACCGCAGCGGGTCGTGGGGCTCGGACGACCGCTAGTCGACCCTCTCTGGTTCCCAGAGCAGAGGGGGACAGGCCGGTGCGAAAGACGGACGAGGTGGCGGGCGAGCGGCGAACCGACAGATGGTGGGGCGTGCTCCGGCTTCCGGTCGGCGTCGCCGCCGGCATCGCGACGGCCGGTGTCGGGTTCGCCTTCCTCGCCGTCGCGGCCGCCGCGTTCAGCCTGGTCGCGGTCAAGCCCGCGGCCCGCTGTCGGGTCGCTGCCCTGACCAAGAGTTACGCGGGGCGGCTGGTGCACATGGAACGTCGCCGCCTCGGCGGGCTGCTCGCCGCAGAAGAGTCGCCCACGACAAACGATGTGGCGACCCGACGGCAGGTCGGCTACCTGGCCGCCCGACTGCTGACCGGCACGCTCGGCGTGCTGGCGTACGCCGTGCTGGGTGTCGGCGTGGTGCTGGCCTGGATCGTGCTGCGCGCGGCGGTGCGCGGAGAGTTGACCCTCCTCGACGCCCTGGCCCAGGTCGGCGTCGGTGTGGTCCTGCTACTGCTCAACGTTCAAGCCTTCGTCAGTATCGCGGCGCTGGACGTCCGGCTGGCGCGACGACTGCTCAGCCCGGGAACTCGGGCGGAGCTGACGCGACGGGTCCAGGAGCTGACCACCAGTCGGGCCGGGGTCATCGCCGCCGTCGACGCCGAACGGCAGCGCATCGAACGTGACCTGCACGACGGCCTGCAGCAGCGGCTGATCGCCCTCGGCATGCTGCTCGGCCGTGCCCGCCGTGCCCGCGACGCCGACCGCACGCGCGCGCTGATCGTGCAGGCACACGAGGACGTGCAGCGGGCCGTCGAGGAGTTGCGTGAGGTGGCGTGGCGGGTCTACCCGTCGGCATTGGACAGCAACGATCTGGGCGAGGTCCTGGCCATCGCGGCGCGCGGATCCGAGGTGCCGGTGCGGATCCGCTACGAGCTGCCGGTCCGCCCCGAGCGGCAGATCGAGACGGTGCTCTATTTCGTGGCCTGCGAGGCGCTCACGAACGCCGCGAAACACGCCGCCGCTACCCTGGTCACTGTCGATTTCGAGGCACAGGACGGGTGGATCCGGATGCGCGTGCACGACGACGGCGTCGGCGGGGCGGAACCAACAGGGCGCGGGCTGTCCGGGCTGGCGCGACGGGTCGCCGCGCTGGACGGCCGGCTGCGGGTGACCAGCCCCGGTGGCGGTCCGACGACACTGCTGGCGGAGTTGCCGTGCGGCTAGTCCTCGCCGAAGACTCGACACTGCTCCGGGAAGGCCTGACGCGGCTCCTCGCCGAGGAGGACCACGAGGTGCTTGCCGGGGTTGGGACCGCCGACGAGCTCGTCGAGACGGCAGGACGGACCCGCCCCGACGTGGTCGTCACCGATGTCCGGATGCCGCCCACTCACACCGACGACGGGCTGCGGGCAGCCTTGGAGATTCGTCGGCGGTGGCCCGAGACCGGCGTCCTCGTGCTCTCGCAGTACGTGGAGCGGCGGTACGCCGGCCGGCTGCTCGCGGACCGCCCTGAGGGGGTCGGCTACCTACTCAAGGACCGGGTCGCCCAGGTGGACGACTTCCTCGACGCACTCGACCGGGTCGCCGCCGGAGGCACCGCCCTCGACCCGGAGGTGGTCCGGCAGGTGGTGGCCGGCTCGGGGCGGCCCGACCCGCTCGGTCGGCTGACACCGCGCGAACGGGACGTGTTGCACGAGATGGCGCAGGGCCACACGAACCTCGCCATCGCCCAGCGGCTGCACGTGTCGCAGAGCGCTGTCGAGAAGCACGTCAACGCCATCTTCGACAAACTCGATCTCGCCCACACGACCGGCTACAGCCGGCGGATCCTCGCCGTCCTGCGCTACCTGGGCACCTGACGCATTCGCCCCACCGGAGGAGTGATCGACTCGCCTTCCTTGATGTCGGGGTGTCCTGGGCGATCCGATGCGGCGACTTCACGGAAACCGAGTCGATCATCGCGGTGCTGGTCAGGGTCGGCAGGCGGCGATCAGGCATCAGTGTCCGTTTTCGGATCTGGTGGGCGCGTGTGTGTCCGGCGGTGCCAGGTCGAAGGTGATCTCGACGACGAGGGGGGTAAGCGTCGTTCCCCCGTCGCGACAGGCGCGACCGGGAGTCAGGTGATGTCGATCATGCCCGAGACCAGGCACCGCACACCTTCGCTTCGGGGCAACTGGGGGCGGACCACACCGGTGAGTGCGGGCCGTGGGGGCTCCGGCGCGCCTTGCATGGTGAGGCGTATGCCAACACCGCCGGTCGCAGCGGCTGAGGGGCTCTGAGAAAGATCTGCCTCGGAGCCTGACATCTTCCTGGCCTGCGTCGTCATATTGGTGAGGGCCGGCGACCGGTGGCCCGGAACGGAGTGAGAAATGAAGGTTCTCATCGCTGGTGGGCGCGGCCGTGTCGGCTCCCCCCTTGCTGACAAGCTGGAGGCAAGGGGCATCGAGGTGGTTTCGGGAGGACTTGATGACGGGATCGACGTGATCTCTGGCGAGGGGCTCGCCGAGGCCCTCGTCGGAGTAGACACCATCGTGAACGTCCTGAACACCCCCCGTTTTGATGCGGAGGGGGCCATTTCGTTCTTTGAGGGATCGATCAACAATCTGAATGCGGAGGGCAAGCGGGCAGGTGTGCGTCATCACGTCCTGCTCTCCATCGTCGGCGTCGGACAAGGAGACGCGTCTGAGATTGGGTACTACCTCGGCAAGGTAGCGCAGGAGAAGGCCGCACGATCCGGTTCGATCCCCGCAACCATCATCCGAGCCACTCAGTTCCAGAGCTACATCCCCATCCTCATTGACCAGCACACTGTGGAGGGAAAGGTTTTCGCTCCCAGGTCGTTCATCCAGCCCGTCGAGCTGGACGAGGTCATCGAGCTGCTCGCCGAGGCTGCCACGACATTGGAGCCGGGAAGCGAGGTCGAGATCGCTGGGCCCGACCGCTTCTACCACGATGACCTCTTCCGTGCCACGTTGGCTGATCGTGGAGACGACCGCGAGGTTGTGACCGTGGACGCGGAAGGTGCACCGGATGCCATGGTTCCACGTGGCGCTCACCGGGTAGGCACTGTGAGGTACCCCATTTCAGGAATCTCTCTCGCCTGAAACCAAAATAGGATGAGGATGGATCGCTCGACTGTCAGATGATAGTTGGGGCATGCCGCCTTAGATCGGAAAGGGTGCCCAATGTCGGAAGACTTTCCTGCCGAATCCGAATCCGTAGGGTTTGGAAGAGCCGAGCGTGATGAATCGCGGATTCTCGATTCGGTCGCGGCCGAGCGACGCCGTTTGATGTCGCTGGCCTTTCGTATGATGGGCACCCTGGCCGATGCTGAAGATGTTGTGCAAGAGACGTATGTCAGATGGTACCGCCTTGAGGCCGAGGAACGCGAAGCGATTGCCACGCCCGCTGCGTGGTTGATGCGAGTTGCGAGCCGTATCTCACTCGACATGCTGGGCTCCGCGCGGGCACGACGGGAGACGTACGTCGGACAATGGCTACCGGAGCCAGTCCCATCTGACCTCTTTGCGGACGCAGCGAAGGAGCCAACGAGCTCCAGTCATATCGCCGCCGATCCGCTCGATCGCGTTTCCCTCGATGATACGGTCAGTATGGCTTTGTTGACGGTCCTCGAGTCTATGACCCCAGCGGAGCGAGTGACGTTCGTACTGCATGATGTATTCGGCGTGCCGTTTGGCGAGATTGCTAGTGTTGTAGGCCGTTCACCAGGAGCTGTAAGGCAATTGGCGACGTCCGCACGTCGGCACGTTCGAGGAGGAAGGCGAGCACGAGTTTCTCCTCAACAGCATGATGAAGTTGTTCGGGCATTCCGCGACGCAACGGTTGGAGGGAATATTGAAGACCTGCTGCGCGTACTGGCTCCAGATGTCGAACTGCGAGTAGATGGCGGCGGATTCGTCAATGCCGCACCTCAGGTTATCCGTGGTTCGGATCATGTAGCGCGGTGGCTCATGGGAGTGATGCGTAAGCAACCCGCCCTCCGTTTTGAGCGACGAGACACGGCTGACGGTCTCGGATACATGCTTAGGAATGAGGCGCGCCGATATGGGATGGCCACGTTTGACGTCAGTGCTCAATGTGTCACGAACGTTTGGCTGATGCTTAATCCGCTGAAACTGACGAATTGGTCACTCGACCAGCGGATTGCAGATCATTAACACGTTGTTTTGATGCTCTGTGCCTGGATCCCGGTCTTGGAGGGCGGCGTGCAGTGCATATTCCCAGGCACCCTGGAACGCGTGCCGGCAACCCGTTTGCGTCCTCCGCCGGGACGCCGGACCCGCCCCAACGGCTCCTCTCCGGATTCCAGCTCGAACACGCCATTGCGGACCGTCGTCTCGCTGACCGTCGTCTCGCTGACCTGAGCCGCCCGAGCGACAGCACGGATGCCACCATGCCCCAGCAACCGGGCCTCGGTTCCCATCAACAGCCGTCGCTGCTGCTCGTCCAGATGTGGAAACAGCACCGCGAACTTCGCGGAGAGTTGGTCACAGGTCTCGTCCGGGATGCGCATACCAGGCCAACGAGCCCCAGGTCGGCAAGCAACACCTTGATGATCTGCAATCCCTAATATCGCCTTCGCGGAATACCGTTCGGCTGGAGCCGCGTCGTGCCACTCGCCGAGAGGCGACCTGCACACCGACACCAGCGCCGCCCCCGGCCCGCC
>NZ_JBSFBM010000246.1:0-10337 GCF_053592955.1 Micromonospora sp. NPDC002411
CGAGGTCAACAAGCGCCTCGCCGACGCGGGCGTGCGCCAGATCGACCCTGCCGACCCGGAGCACGCCCTGCGCTACGGCTTTCCCGACGTCTCCTGACCCAACGGCGTCAGCAGGCCTTCTTCGCCTTGTCACGGAAGGCGGTCTCGGTGACCGCCTTCCGCTGCGTCTGGCCCTCGTGCACGAGGACGCGATCCGGCCCGAGCCCGGTCACCTCGGCCAGTGTGAAGTGGACGGGGACGGCGTTGTGCCGGTCCCCGTAGGCGGCGACGGAGTATTCAGTGCCGGGTTCGAAAGCGGTGAGCGTCTGCTCGTCGGGCGTCCAACCCGCAGGCAGTTCGAAGAAGGTCACGTCCGTCACCTCGCCGCCACCGTTGCGGTCGATGGTCCAGCTCTGAGCCGGCGTGACGTCAACGGTGTAGACGCTGATCCGGTCTGCCGTGAACTCGGCACACTCCGCCATGACCAGAGCCGGTTGCCCGTCGACCACGCGTAGGGCAAGCACCGGTTTCTCTGCCGGGGAGCAGGCGGTCAGCCCCGCCAGCGCCACCAACGTCGTGAGGACACCCACCACTCGGACATCTGCTCGGGCCATCGAATCCCCATCATCAACAGCGCGTCACCATGCATTTCGGGCAGATCGCAACGTTGCGGTCGGCTGGCACGACCGCAGCTCCCCTGGCACGCCTGGGCAACTGTGTGGATGAGCGTGCGATGACCCGAGGCTAGGTGAGAGCGATCCAGCGCGAGGACCCGCAAACGCATAAGCACCTTTCCGGACCTAGCTCCGCTGCCGAGGCCCTCGGTCGCGGCGACGGCCGGGAAGACCGCACCGTCCCGGAGCGGCATCGCCACTCGCGGGACGGCTCGAAACGGATCGCGGTGACCTAACCCGCCTCGCCACTCTTCGTTGCGGCGCGGACCGCGGCGGCGAGGGCGGTGGCGAGGTCGGCCTCCACCGCCGCCTTCTCCAGACCGAGACTGGTCAGCACGCCGGCGCCGTCCTCCTGTTCGAGCAGGGCGAGCAGGATGTGCTCGGTGCCGATGTAGTTGTGCCCGAGGCGCAGCGCCTCCCGGAAGGTCAGCTCCAACGCCTTCTTGCCACGCGCGTCGTACGGAATCAGGTCGGGCACCTGCTCGACGCGGGGCGGGAGGGCGGCGGCGACCGTCTCCCGCACCGCCTCGGGTGTGACGCCCAGGTCAGCCATCACCCGGGCGGCGAGGGCATCCGGCTCCGCCAGCAGACCCAGCACCAGGTGCTCGGGCCCGATCTCGGCGTTCCCGCTGGCTCGGGCCTCCTCCTGGGAGGCCATCACCACGTTGCGGGCCCGGGGGGTGAAGCGGCCGAAGCCGGCGTTCGGGTCGAGTGCGGCGGCGTCGGTGGAGGCCTTCGGCACGAAGCGCTTCTGGGCGGCCTGCTTGCTGACGCCCATGCTGCGGCCGATGTCGGTCCAGGAGGCACCCGAGCGGCGGGCCTGGTCGACGAAGTGACCGATCAGGTGATCGGCGACCTCACCGAGGTGGTCGGCAGCGATGACCGCATCGGTGAGCTGGTCCAGGGCGTCGGTGTGCGCCGTCTTGATCGCCTGGATCAGGTCATCGAGCTTGACCGTGTTGCTCATCCGGTTAGGTTCTGTCATGCGTCAACCATAGGTTGACGATTCTCCTCCGTCAACCCCGAGTTGACGCACGGGCGTACTCACTCGACAAGCTCCGGCAGTCGTCGGGCGACGACCGCCGGCGACGGCAGGTGGGCGATCTCCTCGGCGACGTCCCGGGCCGCCTCGCGCTGCGCGGCGTGTCGCGACAGCAGGCGGCGGGCCTGCTCGGCGACAGCGCCGGGGTCCACCTCCCCGGGGAGGAGGCGCAGGGCGAGACCGGCGGCGCTGAGCACCTCGGCATTGGCGAACTGGTCAGCACCCTGCGGCAGCATCAACTGCGGTACGCCGACAGCGAGCGCGCCGAGGGTGGTGCCACTGCCGCCGTGGTGCACCACCGCGTCGACGAGCGGCAACAGTTCCGCCTGCGACACCCACTGACGCACTGTGACGTGGTCGGGAATCTCGCCAAGCTGCTCCGGGGGCACGCGACCCGCCGCGACCACCACCTGCGCGTCCACCGTCGCCAGACCGGCGATGGCCGTACGGAGCAGTTCGGCAGTGCCGAACGCGGTGCCAAGGGTCAGGTAGATCAACGGCCGAGACGTCCGACGGCTCACCCCTGCGGGTAGCGGGGCCGGTGTGGAGAAGGCGACCGGGCGCAGCTCGATCCGACGTTCCGTGGCGAGGAAAGTCTCGTCCTGTAGGGAGGGCGGCCAGATGTCGACGTGCGGTCGACCGACGACCTCGGCGTTCCTGGTGGGCAGTTCGAGGCCGATGCCCTCGGGGATCATCCGGCCGAACCCGTGCCACAGACTCGGGATGCCGGCCCGACGAGCGGCGACGCCAGCTCCCGGCAACCCCCACCCATGCACCACCAGGTCCGGGCGTAGTCGCGCCAACTCCGGTTCGAGATCCTCCGCGTACACCTCGTAGAACGCGTCGGCGGGACGGAACGGTCGCAGGCCGTTCGCGGCGAGCGGCTCGTGTACGGCCGCGCCGGCGGCGAAGTGCACCTCGTGACCGGCTTCCCGGGCGGCGACCGCCAGCGGGATCAGCGGATAGGTGTGACCGACTGACGCAAGACTGGCGAACAGCACACGCATGACGCCGAACCCTAGCGGCAGCACCGTCTCCCCGGCCCGGCGCGGCGGCCCGTATACGGTGGGCAGCGTCGAGCACGGTCACCGGTGGGAGGGGGCGGTCATGCGTCTCCACGTGGGGTGCGCGATGTGGAGTCACAGGTCGTGGCCGGGCCACCGGCTGCCGTCCGCGGATCGCCTGGCGCACTACGCCAGCTGGTGCGACGCCGTGGAGGGCAACACGACGTTCTACGCGACCCCGACCCGGGACACCGTGACGTCATGGGCCACGCAGACCGAACCCGCATTCCGGTTCGTCCCCAAGCTCCCGAAGGTCGTCACGCACGAACGCCGACTCACTGACGTCGACGAACCACTGCGCGCCTTCCTGGACGCGATCGAGCCGCTCGGCCCGCGTGCCCATGCTCTCTGGATCCAGTTGCCCGGCTCGTTCGCGCCCGCCGACGTGCCGACCCTGGACCGCTTCCTGACTCGACTCCCCCGATCCCACCGGTACGCGGTGGAGGTCCGCCATCCGGCGTTCTTCACCGACGACCGCGCGATCCGGCTGCTGGAGGCGACCCTCACCGCCGCGTCGGCCGAATGGATCCCCTTTGACACGACCGCCTTCTTCGCGAACCGGCCGACCAGCGACGCGGAGCGCGACGCCTGGACCAAGAAACCACGCGTGCCGCTCCGGTCGACGGCGCTGACCGATCAGCCGATCGTCCGCTACCTCGGCCGCGACGACTCGGCGCGCACTGTCGAGGGGTGGCAGCGCTGGGTCGACGTGACCGCCACCTGGCTTCGGGAGGGTCGCTCACCGACGATGTTCGTCCACACCCCGGACAACGCCGAAGCGCCCGCGCTCGCCCGCCAGTTCCACGATGAGGTACGCGCACAGGTGCCCACGCTCGACGCGCTGCCCGAGCCGATCCCGGTCGAACCCCTGACGCTGTTCTGACCGCCCCGGTCAGCCCTGATCGTTGAGCAGTTCGTCCAGGTGGGACGCCGTGCTGATCAGTGAGAGGTGGCTGAACGCCTGCGGGAAGTTGCCGATCTGCTCGCCGGTCGGCGCGATCTCCTCGGAGTAGAGGCCCAGCGGGTTGCTGTAGGTGAGCATCTTCTCGAAGGTCAACCGGGCGTCGTCGAGCCGACCGGCCAGTGCCAGTGCCTGCACGTACCAGAAGGTGCACATGTTGAAGGTGCCCTCGGTGCCGGCGAGGCCGTCCGGCGAGGCCTTCGGGTCGTAGCGGTAGACCAGACTGTCGGAGACCAGGTCGACGTCCATCGCCCGCAACGTCGACTTCCACATCGGGTCCGTCGGCGAGATGACGTTGAGCCCGGGCATCGCCAGGAGTGAGGCGTCCAGGATGCCGGAACGGTAGTGCTGCACGAACACTCCGCGTCGCTGGTCGAATCCACGGGTCATGACCTGCTCGTAGATGGCGTCCCTCGCGGCGGTCCAGCGGAGGATGTCGCCGGGACGTCCCCGGCGCTGGGCGATGCGGACGGCCCGGTCCAACGCGACCCAGGACAGCACCCGCCCGTAGGTGAAGTCCTCCCGCCCGGAACGGGTCTCCCAGATGCCGTCCTCGGGTTGGTCCCAGTGCTCGCAGAGCCAGTCCATCAACCCGGCCGTCTTCCGCCACCCCTCGTACGGCGCGATCAGTCCGTGCCGGTCCGCGAGGTCCAGCGCGACGAGCGCCTCGCCGTAGATGTCGAGTTGCAGTTGGCCTGCGGCGCCGTTCCCGATCCGCACCGGCGCCGAGCCGCGGTACCCCTCCAGGTGGCCCAGCACCTCTTCGTCGAGGTCCGGTGAGCCGTCGATCCGGTACATGATCTGCAAGGGCTGGCCGCTGTCGTTGGCCTCACGGATGCGAGCGTCCAACCAGTACAGGTACTTCTGGGCTTCTTCGGTGAAGCCGAGTCGGAGCAGCGCGTGCACGGAGAAGGACGCGTCGCGGACCCAGGTGTAGCGGTAGTCCCAGTTCCGCTGCCCGCCGACCTGCTCCGGCAGCCCAGCGGTGGGTGCGGCGACCAGGGCGCCGGTCGGCGCGTACGTCATCAACTTGAGCGTCAGCGCCGACCGATCGACCATCTCCCGCCAGCGGCCGGTGTAGCTGGAACCACTCAGCCACCGTCGCCAGTAGTCGCGGGTCTGGGCGAGCAGTTCGCACGCCTCCTCGGTGCTGAGTGCTCGGGGCGCGTGCGGGCAGGCGGTCTCCAGGACCACCCCACCGATGTCGCCCTCGTTGAGGGTGAACGACGCGGACACGCCTTCCGCGTCGCGTCGGACATCCCTCACCTCGAACGCCCGCTCCACGTTCTTGAAGGCGGCGAGGGTGAGGGTCAGCGTCGAGCTTCGGAAAACGTCGCCCTCGGGGTGCACCTCAAGCTGGTACGGATCGCGCCCGTAGTTGAACTGCGGGTGGCAGTCGAAGCGGAACCGCATGCTTCCCCGGACCATGCGGACCAGTCGGATCAACCGGTGGTGGTCCGTGGCACGTTCACCGGTGACGGGCATGAAGTCCAACAACTCACCCACACCGTCCGCGCTGTGGAAACGGGTGATGAGGATCGGCGTACCGGGCAGGTAGAGCTGCTTGCTCGCGTAGTCGACGCCGTCGGGCGCGAGTTGAAAGTGGCCGCCCTTCCGGCGGTCCAGCAGCGCTGCGAAGACGCTCGGTGAGTCGAAGCGGGGCGCGCAGAACCAGTCGACAATGCCGTCCTTGCTGATCAGGGCCGCCGTCTGCAGGTCACCGATCAGGCCATGGTTTTCGACCGCCGGGTAGCTCTCCACGCTGTCCCCCGCCATCCGTCGTGGCAACGGCGGCGACTACCCGCAAAGAGGCCGTGACACACGCGATTCCGGAGACGGGACGGGGTTTCGGCCCCGTCCCGGCAATTGGGTCAGCGGGCGAGGAAGGTCTTCCAGTTTCCGGCGGGGTAGGTGCGGAGCGTGCCCACACCCGTCGCCTGACCGGTGCAGTCCGCGGTCTGGAAGAAGGTGACGTCCTGGAAGCCGCTCCACCCCACGTGGCTGTCGGCCGTCTGGGGCAGCGGCGTGCACGCGCCGGTCGGGGCGGGGAAGTGCGCCACCACCGTGGTGAAGCTCCCACTGTAGAAGGTCAGGCCGGACTCCTGCGCCGAGGCGGGAGAGGCCAGGAGGCCGAGCCCGGCGGTCATGACCGCGGACATGGTGAGCACTGCTCCGACTCGGGCTGATCCTGCTCGCATGCGCACACACTCCCGTGCATCGACAACATTGAGATCATCCTCATGCCCTTTTGTTGCTGACGCAAGCATTTGATTGAGGTGTTCAGCTAATCCACAGGTGGCTCGACATCGTCGAACCCGACGGCGATTGCGGAAGGGATCCGTCCGCAATCACCGATAACGTCTCATCGACGACAGCGACGAGAGGATCGCGGATGAGCCTGCGAGGATTTGCCACACTCAACATCTGGGCGGACGACGTGGAGGCGGCCACCGCCTGGTACGCGGACCTCCTCGGCGTCGAGGCGTACTTCACGCGCCCCGGACCCGACGGACGCCCTGCGTACACCGAGTTCCGCGTCGGGGACTACCAGGCTGAACTGGGGATCATCGACCGCCGGTTCGCGCCACCCGGGGCAACCGCGACCGGGCCCGGCGGCGTGATCATGCACTGGCACGTCGACGACCTCGACGCCACCGTCGAGCGACTGTTGGCGCTGGGAGCCACGGAGTACCAACCGATCACCCCGCACGGCGACGGGGGGTTCGTCACCGCGTCGGTCGTCGACCCGTTCGGCAATCTGCTGGGCGTCATGCGGAACCCGCACTACCTCGACATCCTCGCCTCACTCAAGGCGACCTGACGTCGGCGCGCTCGGCGTTCCGACGCGCGGTCGGCGGCTCGGCGACAGTGGCGGAGGCGCCGGGGCGGTTCCGTCCCATGCGTCCCGGTCCGCCGTCCGCCGCACCAGCGCTGCCGCTTCGTTGGTGTCCAACCCGCTGGCGATGAGCAGGTCGTGGGCGGCCGTGCGGAATTCACCTGCGGCGATCATCCCCGAGTAGCCCAACCGGTGGGTATGGGGACGGGTGGGATCGGGCGCGACCTCCCCCTGCGCCTCTTCGACCAGCTTGAGAGCGGTCAGGATCTGCTGGCGGGCCTCCTGCGGGTCCGCCCGCTCGGGGGTGGTGGTGCGTCTCAGCGTATGCATGCTGGTGGCCAGCAGTTCGATGGCTGCCGCGAACTCCTCCGGTATCGGCTCGTCCTTCCGGAGAGCCTCGGCGAGTCTCCGCGCGACGGCCCGACAGCCGTAGAGGCTGCGCTCGAGATGTCGGATGGCCTGGGTGTAGCGGGCCAGCAACCTACGTTGGTGCCACCGTAGAGGCGCCAGGCGCACCACCTCCTGGGCAGCCCCGAGCCCCTCGTCCAGCGCGTTCATCCGCGACCCGAGGATCCGCAGGCTGGTCAGACTCTGCGAGGTGCCGTCAAGGTCTCGACGGCGCAGCGCCGCGCCCAGGTTGTGCAGGGCGGCGATAGCCGGGTCGAGGACCGGTTCGGCCAGCCGCTGCACCGTCCGCTGCGGGTGGATGGGCACCACCAACAGGCCGACCGCCAACCCGACCAGTCCGCCGACCGCGGCATCGACGAAGCGAGGAACGGACAGCTCACGCACTGGCGGTTCCAGGGTGGCGATGAGCACCGCGGTGCCACCGGCCTGGGTGAGCAGGGAGCCACCGCCCTTGAGCAGGATGGCGACGATGATCGCCAGCACGACGACCACGCCGGTCTGCCAGGCCCCGATGCCGAACAACGGCATGAGCGCGTCACCGACGGCCAGCCCGAGGACGACCCCGACCAGCAGCTCGATGGTGCGCCGCAGGCGTGTGCCCATCGAGGCGGCCACGATGCCGACCGCGGTGGTGGGCGCGAGCACCGGGGTGGGATTGTCCAGGATCTTGGCCCCCACGAACCAGGCGAGCGACGCCGCGATGCCGGCCTGCACAGCGAGCAGGCCGAAGAGGCGGAACCGCCAGGCGCGGGAGCGCAACCCGTGCCACACCCGCTCGCGCAGGCCAGCCCAGGTTCGGTCGACCCGGGACACCCCGTGCAGGGCCGGGTCGTGGTCAGCTGCGGGCTCCTGCTTGGCGGGCATCCGCGCGGTTTACCCAGCGAATACGAACCTATCCGGCGAGCGAGCCGATCGCGTGGTGTCCCGTCAGTGGGCGGGGTTCGGCGTGTGCGGAAGTTTGCCGAGTTGACGCCAGTTCGTCTCCGCCACCTCGACGTCGTAGTGCGCTGCGGCGGCGAGGATGTTCTGGAAGGCCTGGTCACGCTCCTTGTCGGTGACGCCCTGCACCTGGTCGAACCGGGCGATGGCGTTCCGGACGTGGCCGGCGTCGGTCATCGGTTCCTTACGCTTGTCCGGGAACGCGAAGACGCTCTCCGGCAGCTCGCGCTTGTCCTTGTCCGTCAGGCCGCCGTGTTTCTCGTGGGGTTTCCAGGTCGACGTCATCCCTCACCAGTACCCACAAGCTGCGCGGGAGCACCTGCCGCGACGAGTTTTCCCGTGCCACCACAAGATCCATACCATGCGGCCGGCCCTCGCACGGCCGAAGCCCGTACCGCGTTGGTCCTTTGTGGAATGCGAGCATGGCCGGCATGGATATCTACGAGGACGCCCGTACGGTGTCACGTTCGGATCTGGCCGCCTGGTTGCGTCAGCTGGCGAGCCAGTTGGAGTCCGATGGGCGGATCTTCTACGGCGCGGCGGGCTCCGTGTCCGTGGCGGACACCGTGCGCTGCGAGCTGGAGATCGAACAGGAGAGCGAGACGGAGGTGTCTGTCGAGATCGAGTTCTCCTGGACCGTGCCGACGTCCGGGCAGGCAGTGGACGAGGTCGAGGAATCGCCGAGCGGGGAGCAGCAGGACGAGGCCACCCCGGAGGCGTGACCCCCCGGGGCGACACCACGTCGCACGGCGGCCATCGACCCCGGTGGCCGCCACCACCGTCACCCCGAACGGGCCGAGAGGAACGATGACGAGCGCACCACCCGGTCGGACACACCGCCTGGCCGACACATGCCAGGAGTTGGTGGCCGCGCCCTGGTTCAGCCTGGCCAGCTTCGTCGTGATCACCCTCAACGCGTTGGCACTGGGCCTGGAGACGTACGGCCGGGCGGGGGCGCCGCTGCAATCCATCGAGTACGCGTGCCTGGCGTACTTCACGGTCGAGCTGTTGACGCGGTTCGGGGCGCACCTGCGCCGCCCCGGCGACTTCTTCCGGGATCCGTGGAACGTCTTCGACCTGCTCATCATCGCGGCGCCGCTGATGCCGGGCGTACGCGAGAACGTCACGATGCTGAGACTGCTGCGCCTGGCCCGCATCGTCCGCGCGTTCCGCCTCTTCCCGAGCCTGCGCGTGATCCTCGTCGGGATCCGGCGCAGCCTTCCCGGGCTCGGCAGCTTCCTTCTGGTCACGGTCCTCGTGCTGTACGGGTACGCGATGCTCGGCTGGATGCTGTTCGGCGTGGCGATTCCCGAGCGGTACGGCACTGTGGGGCAGGCGATGCTCACGCTGTTCCTACTGCTGTCGTTGGACGGCATCACCGACACCCTCCAGGCCGGCCGGGAGGTCACGCAGTGGGCGGTGCTGTACTACGTCTCGTACATGATCGCCGCCTGCTACCTGCTGACGAACCTCCTGGTCGGGGTGGTCCTGAACGCCCTCGACGAGGCCCATCAGGAAGAGCGCGCCGCGGCGTCGCGCGCCCTTCGGCCAGAGGTCGGCGAGGAGCCCGGCGAGCCGTCCGTGCACGAGCAGTTGGCACAGCTACGCACGATCATCACTGACCTGGAGCGTCGGCTGCCGCAGGCCACGAACACGGCACGCGAAGCGCAACCGTCCCCTGTGGACCGTGTTCCCGCCTGATGATCTAATTCATCCGCTAGATCCGCTTCCGGGTGGGATGTCCCACCTGCTGCTCGTAGGAGATCGCATGAGCGTCACCGCCGATTTCAGCAAGCTCGTCGTCAAGGCCTACCAGGACAAGACCCTCGCCGAGCTGGTCGACTCCCCCGTGAGCGCCCTCACCGGCGTCAGCGCGGGAGACGCCAAGCTGCTCAAGGAGGCATTCAACATCACCACTGTGGGCGACCTCGGTCGTAGCCCGTACTTCCGCACCGCCCAGGCGCTGGTCGCCCTGAGCGCCGCCAAGTAACGGCACCGGGTCGGGCATCGATCGACGGACTTCGCGGTCGGTGCCCCACCTCCGCCCGCGGAACGACCAACATCCTTTAAAGAAGCTTTAAGAAGCTGTCGGGTCTGATCGGGAAGCGCCTACCATACGGCGGCCGTGGCCGTCCGGGTCAGCGCCGTCGTCTGCTCGTTGGGAGTGACCCGTGTCGTACGCCTCGTTGCCCGAACCGGACGCGAGCCAACCGCCGCCCCGTCACCGCCCGCCGAGTTGGTTCGCCCGCAACAGGTTGGGCATGGCCGCGGGCGCGGCGGTCGCACTGGTCATCGCTGCCGCCGGCGTGTACCTGGGCAGTGGCGACGTGACGCCCGAGCCGTCGAACGCGGCCAACGCCCTCGAATACCAGTCGCCGTCGGCCGGGCAGGCCGAGTCACCCGGGGCGGCGGCGTCGGCCCCCGCGACACCGCC
>NZ_JBSFBM010000247.1:0-10291 GCF_053592955.1 Micromonospora sp. NPDC002411
CGCGCCGGTGCTGTCCGCCCGGATCGGCTGCGACGTGCACCTGAAGGTGGAGGGCGCCAACCCGACCGGCTCGTTCAAGGACCGGGGCATGACCGGCGGCTCGCCCGCCCCGGCACCCTCGGTCAGCGGTCGCTGAGAAACACGGCGGTCAAACGGGCCGGTCCGCTGCGGCGAACCGGCCCGTCGCCGCGCGCGTGCTCCGGTGACCCCGGCGATCACCGCAGGGGTACGCGGGCCACCCCCGGCCCGGTCAGGCTGCCCAACCAGAGGTGGTCGCCGTGCTGGCGTACCCCGGTGATCATCCGGTAGTGCCCGTTGGGGCCGTGCAGCGTCCGGCGGACCGTGCCGTCGCCGTCGACGAGCGCGACCAGCCCGTAGCGGCGGGGCTGCGGCTGCATCGCGTCGGGGAGCAACGCGGCGAGCTGACGCAGCCGCGGATGCGGCAGCAGCCGCTCGGCGATCGGCACCCGTGGGCTGGGCAGCGCTATCCAGTACGTCCCGTCGCCCACGGCGGCGAGGTTGTCCGGGTACGCGGGCAGGTCGGCCAGAACCCGCACGCCGCCGCCCAGTTCGACGCGGAGCAGGCGGTGGGTGCTGGTCTCCACGAGCATCAGGGCCGACTCGTCCGGGGTCAGCGCGATGCCGTTGGGGAAGTACAGCCCGTCGGCCACCACCTCGGTGCGGCCGCTGTTCGGGTGGTGGGCCAGCACCCGGCCGTTGGGGCGGTGCTCCAGCAGGTCCCGCTTCCAGTGTGAGACCGGGAACCGGTCGGAGGAGTCGGTGAAGTAGATCGTGCCGTCGCGGGCCACCGCCGCGTTGTTGGCCAGGTGCACCGGGGGCGCGGTCCCGGTCAGTTCGTGCACCGCGCCGTCGGGGGTGACCCGCAGCAACCCGCGGTACGCGTCGCAGACGACCAGCGCCTCACCGGACGGGTCCACCTCGATGCCGAGCGGTCGGCCACCGGTCTCGGCCAGCAGCCGGGGTCGGGTGCCGGCCGGCGCGTCGACCGGCCACCACCAGAGCCGTCCCTCCTCGTCGCCGCTGATCACCCGGCCGGCGTCGTCGACCACCACGTCCTCCGGGCCGACGGCCCCCTCGGGCAGGGGCAGCAACTCGACGTGGTCGAGCCGGCGGTCGGTGGGGGCCCACGCTCCGGCCAGAGCCGGAGGAACGGTGGCGGGCTCACGGACGGGGCGGATCAGCCGAGGCGGCCGCGGCCGGGGGATCAGCATCGACCTATTCTCCACCCGTCGGCGCCGGCTGCCGTCGACCATCGCCTGCGCGGCGCGCCGACCACCGGGTGCCGCCGTGGTGGCGGAGGCCGGCGGCCCGGCCTGTCGACCCGGATGTGGTCGTCGTCGCGGCGGAGCAGGGCGGGAGGGCCCCGAGCCTCCACCCTTAGGGGGAGGAGTGCCACCTCGGGGTATGACCCTGGGCGTACCCGGAATCACTCCGCCGAGGGGCGAAACTGTCGGAGGTGGCGGCTAGATTTCTTGGTATGGGAGAGGACAGCGACCGGCTCGACGTGCAGGTCAGCGTGGGTGACCAGGTGGTCGTCATGCGGGTGGCGGGCGAGATCGACATCGCCACCGTGGCGGCGTTCCGGTCCGCGTTGTGGTCCGCGCCGGCTCGCCGGGTGGTTCAGCTGGAGTTGTCCGATCTGCGGCTGCTCTCCGCCGCTGGCGTCCGCACGCTGCTCGCCGCGCATCTGCGCGTCCGGGCCTGCGGTGGCGAGCTGGTCCTCGTCGACCCGAGCCCGGTGGTGGCGCGGGTGCTCCGTGCCAGCGGTCTGCACCGCGTGATGCCGATCCTGGAGCCGGCCAAGGTGATCAAGGCCGCGCGTCTCACCGGAGGCACGACCGCGCACCTCCAGTTGGCCGCCTGACCGGCGCGGGGTCGCCAGCGTGAGCCGGCGACCCCGAGAATCGGTCAGCGCACGCCGAGCAGGTCCACGACGAAGATCAGCGTCTCGCCGGGCTTGATGACACCGGCCGCGCCCCGGTCGCCGTACCCGAGGTGTGGCGGGATGGTCAGACGGCGACGGCCGCCGACGCGCATGCCGGCCACGCCCTGGTCCCAGCCGGCGATGACCTGACCGCCGCCGAGTGGAAACTCGAACGCCTCGCCCCGGTTCCAGGACGAGTCGAACTCGCCGCCGGTGGAGTGCGACACGCCAACGTAGTGCACGCTGACCAGCTGGCCCGCCTCCGCCTGCGGGCCGTCGCCCACGGTGATGTCCTCGATCACGAGGTCGGCGGGCGGTGCACCCTCGATCGGACCCACCTCGGGCTTGCCGGATCGGGCGCCTGCTGCCTGGTTCATGCGGGGATCTCCTGCCGTGTCGGGTGATGTGCGGTCACCGTCGATCCTGCCGGATCGCACCTCACCGATGTGCGGCGGACCCGCTACCTGCTCAATCCCCCCGGGGCGCTGCCGCCCGCAGCCCGGCGCACGACCAGTGCGGCGCGAGGGAGCGGGGGATCCGGGAACGGGTTGGCGGGCGTCACCGGAAAATGGTGACGCCCGCTCAGGGGTGGCGCGTCGTGGTCAGCGCAGCCAGGGCAGCCGCTGGACGACGGGCAGCTTCGCCCACACCCGGCCGAGGCCCCAGGTGTCGCCGGCGTTGACCAGCGCGAGCACCGCCAGCACCGCGGCGTAGATCAGGTGGTCGTCCATGAAGGGGTTGTTCTCCGGAGGCAGGACGGCGGTCCACATCAGGACCAGCAGCAGCCCACCGGTCACGGCGGCGACCCGCATGCCGATGCCGAGCAGCAGGGCGACGCCGATCCCGGCCAGGCCGACCATGAACAGCCAGTCCGCCCAGGCGGCACCGGCGATCCCGGTGTAGACGTCCTTGAACGGGCCCGTCACCCCGAAGGTGAGGAAGCCCTTGGTGGGGCTGCCCCCGTTGATCCAGGCGTTCTTCGACTCGGTGGCCATCCCGAGGCCGAACATCTTGTCGATGAACGCCCAGAGGAAGATCCAGCCGAGCGCCAGTCGGGTGCCGGCGAGGATGTACCGGACGGCCCGCCCTCCAGTGGTGCCGGCCGTCGGAGCGGTGTTCTCGACGGTGACCCGGTCGGTCGTCGCGGTCATGGTCTCCACGTCCCTTCTCAGTCTCGCACCGCACTTCCCGGTGGCATCTCCAGTGGACGCTCACGGCGCCCTCGGCGGCAGGGCCGACAGACCGCATCGGCCCGGGACGTTGGACCCCCTCCGGTCCGGTCCGGCGACCCTGACGACGGCTGTCGCGCGGTCGTAGCGTCCGAGGGGGACGAGGAAGGTGAGGTCGTGATGAGGACCTGGCAGGTTGGCGATGTGATGACCCGGGAGGTCGAGACCGTGACCGTCGAGACCCCGTACCGCGAGATCGTCGACGTGCTGCTGCATCGCGGGGTCAGCGCGGTGCCGGTGATCGACGGGTTCCGCCGGGTGCTGGGCGTGGTGTCCGAGGCTGATCTCCTGCACCGCGTCGAGTGCGCCGGCGAGCCGGTGCACCGTCGCGTCTTCGAGAGCCGCCGTCGGCGTGGTGCCCGGGCCAAGGGGGCCGCGCTGCTCGCGGGGGACCTGATGACCGCCCCGGCGGTCAGCACGTACGCGGAGACGCCGTTGTCGGGCGCCGCTCGCCTGATGGACCACGAGCAGGTCAAGCGGCTACCCGTCCTGGATGATCTCGGTCGGTTAGTGGGCATTGTCAGCCGTGGCGACCTGTTGCGGGTGCACCTGCGTTCGGACGCCGCGATCCGCGAGGACGTGGTGCAGGAGGTGCTGCGCCGGGTGCTCGCCGTGCGGGACGGGCTGGTCACGGTCGAGGTCCGACACGGCGACGTGACACTTGCCGGTCGGTTGGACCGACGCTCCGCCGTCGACCTCGCCGGCCGGCTGGCAGGCCAGGTCAGCGGCGTCGTGCGGGTGATCAACGCCATCACCTACGAGGCCGACGACACGGTCACCGATCCGGCCCAGGTGATGCCGGTAGCCTGAGCGCCACCTCCCCCACCGTCACCCGTGGTCGTCGCCGCACCGTTTCGACAGGGGCCGAGTTCGCGGGACCACCGACGTCGGATCGGCCGTTCGCCTAGGCTCGGAAACGGCCGGCCGGCGGGTGACGGGGCGCGCACCGTGGCGATGCGGGAGGGCTTCGGTGGCGGAGGTGACAGTCACGGTCCCGCTCTGGGCCTGGGCGGCGGTCGGCGCGGTGATCGCCGTGATGCTCGCCGTGGACGTGCTCCTGCACCGGGACAACCACGTCATCGAGCTACGCGAGGCGCTGCTGTGGAGTGCCGTCTGGATCGGCGCGGGCCTGCTGTTCGGGCTGGTCGTCTGGTGGGGGCTCGGCGGCGACCCGGCCATCGCCTACTTCTCCGGGTACCTGCTGGAGAAGGCCCTCTCGGTGGACAACGTGTTCGTCTTCGCCCTGCTCTTCGGCTACTTCCAGGTGCCAGCCGGCTACCAGCACAAGGTGCTGTTCTGGGGGGTCGTGGGGGCGCTCGTCTTCCGTCTGCTGTTCATCCTCGCCGGCGCCGAGCTGCTGGACCGGCTCACCTGGGCCGGGTTCGTGCTCGGCGCGTTCCTGATCTGGACCGGCTGGCGGCTCGCCGTACGCGGGAAACCGGACGTCGACCCGGAACGCAACGTCGCGGTCCGGCTGTTCCGGAAGCTGGTGCCCACCGACGCGCGCTACCACGGCGACCGGTTCACGGCCCGGGTGGCCGGCCGGCGGATGGCGACACTGCTGCTGGTGGCGCTCGTCGCCATCGAGGCCACCGACGTGGTGTTCGCCATCGACTCGGTGGCGGCGATCCTCGCCATCACCACCAACACCTTCCTGGTCTGGACGGCCACCGCGTTCGCCGTGCTGGGGCTGCGCAGCCTCTACTTCTGCCTCGCCGGTCTGCTCCGACACTTCGGCTACCTGCGGTACGGACTCGCGTTCCTGCTGGCCTTCGCCGGGCTGAAACTCATCCTCGCCGAGACGCCGGTGGGCAAACTGCCGGTCTGGATGACCCTCGCGGTGGTGGTGCTGACCCTGGTGATCTCCATCGGCGTCAGCCTCCTGGCCGCGCGACGTGCCCCGGCCGGCTGACGTGTCAGGTCAACCGGCCAGCACGTGTCGGGTCACCCGGCCAGCACCGGCCGGGACAGCTGGTCGGCCAGGAGCGCGGGTGCCTCGGCGAGCGAGGGGCCGTACCAGGTGAGGTGCCGACCGGAGAGCAGGGCGCACGGTACGCCGGGGAACGCCTCGGGCCCGTCGTCGGCGGTGAACGTGTACGGCTCGTCGGGCAGCACCGCCAGCTCGGGTTGCTGTTCGCGCAGCTCGGCGAGGGTGGGTCGGGGATAGCGCTCCGGGTGCTCGTCGTAGGCGTTGACCACGCCGAGCCGACGCAGCACGTCGCCGGCGAACGTGTCGCCACCGAGCACCACCCACGGCCGACGCCACACCGGCACCACCGCCCGGCGGGACGGCGTCAGCAGGGGTGGTGCGGCCCAGGCCCGCCGGGCCGCGCGTAACCAGGCCGGCTCCGTCGGCGCGCCCAGTTCGGCGAGCAGGTCGCCCAGTTCGGTCAACGCGCCCGCGACGGTGCGCGGATAGGTGACCCGCACCGGTACGCCGGCCGCCCGCAGCGCCTCGGCGTCGGCCCGGCGGTTCTCCTCCACGTTCAGGAGCACCAGGTCCGGCCGCAGCGCGCGAACCCGGTCCAGGTCCGGGTACTTGCTGCCGCCGACCCGTGCGACGTCGAGCCCGGCCGGATGGCTGCACCAGTCGGTGGCCCCGACCAGCGTTCCCGGCACTGTCAGCGCCACCGCCTCGGTCAGTGACGGCACCAACGACACCACCCGCATCCGCGTACCTCCCGTCGCCGGCACCGATCATGCCCCTCCGATCGGCGCGACGCGGGTCAGGGCGGGCCGGGCTCGATACGGGCGGTCACGTCGAGGTGCGCGGGTGCGCAGCCGGCGGTCGTCGCGAACCGGCGGACCGCGGCGTCGACGTGCGCGCGTACGTCGTCGGCCCTCGCGTCGGCCGCCAGCTCCACTCGGATCCACACGTCGGGCCGCTGCGGTGCGCCGGTGAGCACCACCCGTGCGCGGCGCACACCGCGGTCGCCGGTCGTCAGGTCCCGCTCCAGCGCGCGGACCAGCACGTCGGTGGCCAGGCGGGTACGGCCGGGGCGGTGGCCGGGGTGGCTCAGCACGCCGCGTAGTGCCTGGCGGGGTCGGCGCAGTTCACCTGCCAGCAGGCGCTGCCCCGCGAGGGCGGCGACCACTCCGGTGACGGCCGCGGCCAGGGTGCTCCACGGCGCGGCCTGTCGCCACGCGTCGAGCAGGCCGGCGCCGAGCAGCGCCGCATCCGGGTCGTCGGCGGGCAGCGCCCTGACGCTGAGCCACATCGCTGTCGCTCCGAACGCCACCAGCACCAGCGCGATGATCGTCCACAGCAGGCGGTGTGCGGCGTCGGTCATGCCGGCCTCCGGCGGGGCAGCAGTCGGATCTCGATCCGGCCGGTGCGGGGCGCGGCGAGCCGACGTAGTTCCTGGCGCACGGCGAACTCGACCTCCGCGTGCGCGGCGGGGTCGCCGGTGGCGTGCACGCGGGGACGCCACTGGTCACCGCGCCGCCGGACGCGTACCCGTGCCCGCCAGACACCGGGCACGGTCCCGGCCGCGTCGGTCAGCCGGCGTTCCACGCACCGTCTGCGGAGGTGCCAGCCGTCCCGCTCGTCGACGCGCAGCCGGGACGGTGTCCAACGGCGCAGTTGGGCGACCAGGATGACCAGGCCCGACAGGATGGCCGCGCCGGCGCCGGTGCGGACGTCCGGGTCGTACCACCGTGTGCTGGTCAACGTGTCGTACCAGCCGCTGCGGGCGAGCAGCGATGCCGGGCGGCCCAGCGTGACCAGCAGCGCCTGTACGGCGAGCAGCACCCCGCCGACCAGCAGCGCGACGGCCAGCAGCGACGAGGCGGCCCGATTGACGATGCGCATGCCGGCTTCGGGGCGCCGGACCGGTGGTCCTGGATCGGCGTGGTGCGCCCCGGGGACGATCAGGTCGTCCACAGTGACGGTCACGGCGGCCACGGTGAGCCCGGTTCCGGCGGCCACCCGGTCGGCGACGGCGATCCGGACCGCCTCGGCGACGGCGGGCACGCTGTACCCGTACGTGGTGACCAGGTGCAGGTCGAGTCCCACGGAAGTGTCGACCAGTCGGACGGTGGCCGGGTGGGCGCCGGTGACGCCGGGCACCTGGCGGGCGGCGTGGACAGCGATCCGGGCGACGTGCGCCGTCTCGACGGCGCTCCGCTGCGGGGCGACCCGGGTGCCGGTGCCCGGGTTCCCGTCGGTGGTGCCGGCGGTCGGTGCGGTGCCGACCGTCGGGGCGGACGGACGGACGGCCACGGGGCGCGGTGGAAGTCGATGGTGGCGTCCCGCTCGATCGGTGCGAGGGCGTCGGAGGATGGTCGGATCACCGGCGAGTCGAGGTCGACGGGCGCGCGGGTCGTCCCGGCGTGGGCGGGCGCCCCGACCGGTGCCGGTGCGGGTGCCGAGCTGCTGTCGCGACATGCTGACCTCCCGGCCGGTCCGCGACCGGCGACTCCGCTGGATACACCTCGGGGAGTCCCTGGAACACCACTTCCGTGTGACCTGAATCACACATCTCGGTGCGTGCATCCGGCCGGCGGCCGGACCCGACGCGATCAGGCGTGCCGTCGAGGCGTACACCATGATCGACCGCCTAGACTCGGCCCGGCTCGACCGACCGGCGGATGGATCAGGCAGATGACGAGCATCGGCAGCGAGGACCGCGGCTGGCTGCGGACGGTGTCCGCCGAGAGCGGACGCGACACGCTGCTCAGCCGCGCCGGCCAGCGGATCCAGACGAACCGCAGGCTCAGTGACCTGGTCCAGGGTCGGCCACCTGGTGTCACCGGCAGCCAGTGGAGTTCGGCCAGCCGCGCCAGCTTCGACTTCGTGGTCTGCGCTGCCGACACCGGCCGCGCGGTCGTCGCCGTGGAGATCGGCCCGGTAGCGTCCGCCGGCTCGGCGGAGCAGCGCGTCGAGCGACTGAAGGACGCCGTGAGCGAGGCCGTCGGCCTGCCCGTGCTGCGGATCGGTTCTCCGACGTTGCGGGCGGCGGAGCACGGACGCCGCCTCGTGGAGTACGTGATCGACGCGCGCGCCTACGCCGCGGGCGGCGCCGGGGTGGCCACCTCCGATGACGAACCGGCCCCGACGGGTTTCCGGGACATCCTCGGTCGGCTGCCGGACGGCCGTACCGGAGCGGTCAACGACCTCGGGGCGCTGACCCGCGCGGCGGCGGTCGAGGCCTACGTGGCCGGGCGGGTGGCCGACCCGATCGTGCGGGGACTGCACGTGCGCTGGGCGGACGGGCCGGCGCAGGGGTGGAGTTGGGTGCAGGTCCGCCCCGACGCGTGCCTCGTCGAGCGGGTCTCGGTGACCGAGCACCGCTTCTCCTGCGGGATCGACCCGGGCCGGCTGGCCGAGGATCTCGCCACTGTCGCCGTCGGGGAGCGACTGCGGGACAACGCGGTCTCCGAGCTGGTGCCGCGTGCCGAGTTGACCGCGCAGATCGTCGCGCTGAGTCGGCGTCGCGACGAACTGGTCGGCGGGTTCGCCTTCGACCACCTCTGCGCCGACTGACGCCTCGCCCGTTCCACCTGCTGATTCATCGCTCCGCACCGGCTCCGCGTCGGGTCGCGGCAATTTCCTGTGAACTGGTTGAACCTTCCCGGTCGCCGCCCCGTACTCCTGCGCGAATGAACAGGATCTCCCCACTCGCGTCGTCGGGACCCGGGGGACGGTGTGGAAAGGGCATCGTCGGCCATCGACGCATTACCGGGTAGGTCACGGTGGTCGCCGCCGTGGCGTGCCATCTCACATCCGTCGGTCCGCCGAGGGCAGGAATCCACAACCGGATCGAGAAGGAGAGCAATTCGATGCGCAGGTCCACACGGGCGCGCCGGTCACCCGGCAACGCGCGGAGCAAGCGTCTGTTGGCCGTTGTCGGCACGCTCGCGGTGTTCGGCGGAGTCGTCGCCGTGACCCAGATTTCGTCGGCCCAGGACCGGCGGACCAATAAGCCCCGCCCGGCCGCTGGGCAGTGCGTGGAACCGAGCCCGGGCGCGACCGCGCCAACCGGCGACGGTTCCACCAGCCGAACCTGGCAGAACGGTCGGTGGGTGCGCAACCACTGGGGTGACGGGCAGCAGTCGGTCCCCGAGTGCGAGGACGGCAAGGACGGCACGGTCGGCACCGGCACGGCCATCGCCTGCCCGGACGTGACGGCCAAGCTGCCGCAGGTGCCGGACCGGGCGCGGGCCGAGGTGGACCGCAACCTCGCCCAGTTGCAGGCGCAGATCGCCGAGGCGGACCGCCGTCTCGCCGCCGAGGGCAACAAGGGTGAGGCGTTCATCCGCAACGCGATCCTGCAACCGCTGGCCGGCAAGCGGCGCGCGGTGCTGGACCGGATCACGACCGCCATCGACCGTGTCGGCCCCCGGCCGCAGGGTCTCGCGGAACTCGCCCCGTGCACGGTGCAGCCGACCAACAACGGTGGCGGCAACAACGGCGGCGGCAGCAGCCCCACCACCACGCCCGGTGGCGGCAACAACGGTGGCGGCAACAACGGCGGCAACAACGGCGGCAACAACGGTGGCGGCAACGCCCCCGGCGCGGGTCTCGGGGTGCTGGCCAACGACTGCGACGAGAGCCGCCTCCAGCCGCACGACGGTTTCCAGAACGGCAACCGCTGCGTGAGCACCGAGTTCGGTGAGGTCGGCGCCGCCGCGAACAACCCGTCGCTGCTCATCACCCAGTTCCCCCAGCAGGTCGGCCAGAACCAGGCCTTCACCCTGCGGGTCAGCACCCGCAACCTGGTGCGCGACCGCTTCCTGGCGGCCGGTCAGGGCGGCTACTACGTGGAGAGCTCGCTGCTCAACGCCCAGGGCCTGGTCCGGGGTCACTTCCACACCGCGTGCCGGATGCTGGACAGCCTGACCACCCCGCCGGAGCCGCAGGAGGTGCCCGCGTTCTTCGTCGCGACCGAGGACGGCCGCGGTGGGGCCCAGCCCGACGAGGTGACCATCCAGATTCCGGGCCTGCCGGAGTCGGGCACCGCGCAGTGCTCCGTCTGGGCCGGTGACGGCTCGCACCGTCTGCCGATGATGGAGCGGGCCAACCAGACCCCGGCATTCGACTCGGTGCGCATCACCGTCAACTGAGCGGACGTACCAACGGCGGCCGGTCACCCGGGGCGACAACCCCCGGGTGACC
>NZ_JBSFBM010000248.1:0-10192 GCF_053592955.1 Micromonospora sp. NPDC002411
ACCAGAGCTGCTGGACGATGTCCGCCGCCTGCTCCTCCCACTGCGCGTACGCGTACGGGAACGCGGAGACCTGGACGGTCTGCGCGGCGGTGGTCAGCGGCAGGTCCTGCCAGCCGCCCACGTTCTTGAGTGCGCTGAAGAACGCGGTGGCGGAGTACTCCGGGTCGGTGATCTGGTCAGGCGTGCCCCAACCGGACGACGGGCGCTGCTGGAACAGGCCCTGCGAGTCGTGGTCGTTGTACGCGCCCAGGTGGCCGAGGTTGTAGAGCTTCGACTCCTGCAGCGAGGTGGCCACGCCGATCACTGCGCCCCGGTCACCGACGCCGGTCTTCTTGGCGGCGTCGACGATCTCCCGGGCGTTGGCGAGCTGCGCGTCGTCGAGCGGGATGCGCGACTGGGCGCCCTCGATGCCGTGCGGGATCAGCTGCGCTCGGCTGGGCTTGCCGGCCGGCGGCTTGCCGGTGGCGGAGCCGGTGGTCAGGCCCGACTCGACGGGCTGGTCGTCCTGCTGGGCCGACGTGGCGGCCTTGCCGGTGGCGAGGTCGATGGCGGCGACGGCGCCCTGGTGAGGTCCGGTGGTGACCGGAGCGGCGACTGCGGTCGGAGCGAGGGCCAGGCCGCCGAGGGCGGCCACACCCGCGACGCTCAGCGCGGTCTTGCGGTACGAGTCCTTAGCGATGGCGGGGAGCCATCGAGTGAAGTCGACCTTCACGATGGTTGCCCTCTCGATCGTGCGGAGCGCTCCGGGGTGAACACTCCTCGGGAGATGACCGCGGAAAGGGTTTGGGCTTCGGCGGTACGGGGGACACAACCAGGTTGACGTGTCGGTCATTCCGGAAATGCCCTCACCTTGGCCCGGTGCGGTCCCGGTCACGGCGCGGAACCGGACGTGGCGGCTCAGCGCACGCCAGGTCCGACGATGGTGACGCAGGGTGATTTCGGCAGGCGGAGGATGGATCCGCTCGGCAGCCTTTGCTCTGCACCCACATACGCGCCGGACACGTTCGGTGACGGCGGTGAGAAGCGCCCGGGCTTGACGGAAAAGGCCCATCCGCAGCTCGCGGCACATGGTGCGTATACGGATGCAGAGCAAAGGGGGCCTGCACCGTCTTGGGGAGGCGGGCGGTGGGCGGTTTGTCGCTACCGTGCGTGGGCGTCCCGGGCCAGCACGGTGGGTGAGGTCGCCGTGCGGCTCGGTGACCGCCCGGGTGAGGGCGTTGGCGCGGAAGAGCCTCCGGTCAGCCGTCGCGTCCGGACTCCGCGCCCCGCGTCCCGGCCCCCTCGTCGAGGGTGAGCAGCTCCTGGAAGACGGTGATGTGCAGGCCGGCGGGGGCGTCGAGGCGGGAGTTGAGAGAATCCCACGGTGTACGCGTCGGCGGTGCGACCTCGCTCGCCCCGGCGGCGACCAGCCGGGAGGTAGTCGCCTCGGTGTCGTCCACCTCGAAGGCCACACGCATCCGGGGGGCAACCTGCCGTCCCACCTCGACGTCGTCGATCATGCGTTTCTGGGCCGGGTTCGCGAGTTCGAGGGTGGCGCGGCCGGCGTCCAGGATCATCACCCGGGCGTCGCCGTCGCTGACGAACTCCGCCTCCTCGGGCAGGCCGAGCGCGTCCCGGAAGAACGCGACGGCGGCCTCGTAGTCTTCGGCCTCCACCACGAGGCGCAGCTGACGGACGACAGGTGCGGGGTGCTCGGCGGCCATGCGCGCGATCCTAACGCCGTAGGCTCGCACCGTCGGGAAGGGAGCGTCATGGCTGGGACAACGCACGACGAGACGTACCCCGTGCGCCCGGTCGGCCGGGTCGCCTCACCGCTGACGGACGCGGCGGACGCCCCGCGCCAGGGTGACGAGGGCGCCCCGACCGCCTGGTTGGTCTTCGACCCGCAGGTCGGCCCGGCTCTGCGCGACCTGCGGAGAGGTGCGGATCTGCTGGTGCTGACCTGGTTGGACCGCGCCCGGCGCGACGTGCTGGTCGTACACCCGCGCGGCGACCAGAGCCGGCCGGAGACCGGGGTGTTCAGCACCCGGTCCCCGCACCGGCCCAATCCGATCGGCCTGCACCGGGTGCGGGTCCTGGGCGTGGACGGGCTGCGCATCGAGGTGGCCGACCTGGAGGCCCTCGACGGCACCCCGATCCTGGACGTCAAGCCGGTGCTGGGCGCGGCCGACGAGCGCTGAGCCGCGCACCCGCACGCGGGCTCAGTGGCCGCGCGCCAACCACTCCTCAAGGTGCGGGGCCTCCGCGCCGATGGTGGTGTCGTCACCGTGGCCGGTGTGCACGACCGTCTCCGGCGGCAGGGTGAGCAGGCGGGTACGGATCGACCTGACGATGGTGTCGAAGTCGCTGTACGAGCGGCCGGTCGCGCCCGGACCGCCGGCGAAGAGCGTGTCCCCCGTGAAGACCACGCCCAGGTCCGGGGCGTGGAAGCTGCACGCCCCGGGGCTGTGCCCCGGGGTGTGCAGCACCCGCAGCGTCGTGCCGGCCACCTCGATGCTCTGCCCGTCGTGCAGTTCGCCGTGCGGCGGCAGGTGCGGGTGGGCCATGTCCCACAGCACCCGGTCGGCGGCGTGCAGCAACACCGGCGCGCCGGTGGCCTCGGCCAGTTCGGGCGCCACCCGGACGTGGTCGTCGTGGGCGTGGGTGGCCAGGATCGCGCGGACCTGCCGGTCACCCACCAGGGCGAGGATCGCGGCCACGTCGTGCGGGGCGTCCAGGACGACGCACTCGCTGTCGTCACCGATCACCCAGACGTTGTTGTCCACGTCGAACGTCTGGCCGTCCAGCGAGAACGTGCCGGCGGTGACCGCACGATCGATGCGGGCGGTCATCAGAACACCACCACCGAGCGCAGCACGTCGCCGTGGTGCATCCGCTCGAACGCGTTCTCGACCTGATCGAGTGCGATTTCCTCGGTGACGAACGCGTCGAGGTCGAGCCGGCCCTGCAGGTACAGCTCGGTGAGCATCGGGAAGTCCCGGCTGGGCAGACAGTCGCCGTACCAGCTCGACTTGAGGGCGCCGCCGCGTCCGAAGACGTCCAGCAGGGGCAGCTCGATCTGCATCTGCGGGGTCGGTACGCCGACCAGCACCACAGTGCCGGCCAGGTCGCGGGCGTAGAACGCCTGCTTCCAGGTCTCCGGTCGACCCACCGCGTCGATCACCACGTCGGCGCCGAAGCCGCCGGTGGCGGCACGGATCGCCTCGACCGGGTCGGTCTCCGAGGCGTTCACGGTGTGGGTGGCGCCGAACTGGCGGGCCCAGTCGAGCTTACGGCTGTCGGTGTCCACCGCGACGATCGTGGTCGCGCCCGCGAGGACGGCACCGGCGACGGCGGCGTCTCCGACACCTCCGCAGCCGATCACCGCGACCGAGTCGCCCCGGGTGACGTTGCCGGTGTTCATCGCCGCGCCCAGCCCGGCCATCACCCCGCAGCCGAGCAGCCCCACGGCGGCCGGTCGGGCGGCCGGGTCCACTTTGGTGCACTGCCCGGCGTGCACCAGGGTCTTCTCGGCGAACGCGCCGATGCCCAGCGCCGGGGCGAGTTCGGTGCCGTCGGTGAGCGTCATCCGCTGCTTCGCGTTGTGGGTGTTGAAGCAGTACCAGGGGCGGCCTCGGCGGCAGGCGCGGCAGTCGCCGCAGACCGCACGCCAGTTGAGGACCACGAAGTCGCCCGGGGCCACGTCGGTGACGCCCTCGCCGACCTGCTCCACGATGCCCGCCGCCTCGTGGCCCAGCAGGAACGGGTAGTCGTCGTTGATGCCACCCTCTCGGTAGTGCAGGTCGGTGTGGCAGACACCGCAGGACTGGATCCGGACGACGGCCTCACCGGGGCCGGGATCGGGCACCACGATGGTGGTGACCTCGACCGGCGCGCCCTTGCTGCGGGAGATGACTCCCCGGACTTCCTGGCTCACTTCGCCTCCTGCTGGTGGTCTGCGGCAGGGCCGGACGCCGAGCGGGGGCGGGGTGCCACGGGCTCGGCGGTGGGCCCTCGGCGAACCTACCGCGACCACCACGGCCAGCCCAGCCCGCCTGGCGGTTATCGCGGGCGGTCCGGGGTACGCGGGCCGCATTCGACCACGGCCAACGGGAGTGACCATGAAACTCGCACACCTGCCGCTACGGGTCAGCATCGGTGCGTACTTCCTCAACTCGGGTCTGCAGAAACGGAACCTGGAGGGCGCCGCCGCGGAGAGCATGCACGGGATGGCGGTGACGGCCGTGCCGCAACTGGGTCAGTTCGAGCCGGCGCGCTTCGCGAAGCTGCTGGCGTACTCGGAGGTCGCCCTCGGGGCCGCGCTGATCGCGCCGTTCGTCCCGGCGCCCCTGGTCGGGCTGGGTCTGACGGCGTTCGGCGCGGGCCTGGTGCAGCTGTACCTGAAGACGCCGGGGTTGCGGGAACCCGGCAGCATCCGCCCGACCCAGCAGGGTGCGGGGCTTGCCAAGGACGTCTGGTTGGTCGGCGCCGGCCTGACCCTGGTGTTGGAGGGGCTGACCCACGGCCGTCGGCGCGGCTGACCGGCCAACGGTCTGAGGAGCCGCGGTGACCCAGCCTCGGTCGGTGCGGCCGTTCTACAGGCCGATGCGACCGCGTCGACGCGACGAGCCGCACCGCGCGGCCACCCCGCTGGAACTGTTCTTCGACCTGTGTTTCGTGGTGGCGGTGGCACAGGCGGCCAGCAGCCTGCACCACGACGTCGCCGAGGGCCACCTCGGGCACGCCGTCGGCAGCTACCTCATGGTGTTCTTCGCGATCTGGTGGTCGTGGGTGAACTTCACCTGGTTCGCCTCGGCCTACGACACCGACGACGACGTCTACCGGATCACCACGCTGGTGCAGATCTGCGGAGCGCTGATCCTGGCGGCCGGGGTGCCGCGCGCCTTCGCCGACGGCGACTTCAGCGTCATCACCTACGGGTACGTGGTAATGCGGCTGGCTGCCGTCGTGCACTGGAGCCGCGCAGCCGTCGGCGACCCCCGACACCGTCCGGCGGCCCGTCGTTACGCGATCGGCGTGACAGTGGTGCAGATCGGGTGGCTGCTGCGGCTGCTGCTGCCCGCCGAGTGGGGCCCCGCGTCGTTCCTGCTGCTGGTGCTGGCCGATCTGCTGGTGCCGGCGGTGGCCGAGCGCCCCGGGATGACGCCCTGGCACCCCCGGCACATCACCGAACGGTACGGGCTGTTCACCCTCATCGTGCTCGGCGAGACTGTCCTGGCCATCTCGATGGCGATCCAGGCCGGGCTCGACGCCGGGGAGCACGATCTCTGGTCGCTCGCGGCAGCGGGCGCGATCATCGTGTTCGCGCTGTGGTGGCTCTACTTCGACCGGCCGATCGAGGCGCCCGACCGGTTGCCGTACTCCCTCATCTGGGGTTATGGCCACTACCTGGTCTTCGCGGCGATCGCGGCGATCGGGGCCGGGCTGGGCGCGGCGGTGGACGTCGACCGGAATCTCGCGCACATCTCCGAGACCACTGCCGGGTACGCGGTGGGCATCCCCGTCGCGGTCTTCCTGCTCACGATCTGGGTGCTGCACGTACGTCGGCAGCAGCACGGCGTGGTGGTCGTCGCCTTCCCGGTCGTCGCGCTGCTGGCGTTGCTCGCGCCGCTCGGCCCGGCCCCGGTGTATGTGCTCGCGGCCCTGCTGGTCGCCCTGGTGACGGTGACAGTGCTGCTGCGCAGCCGGGAGATCCAGGAGCGGCAGACGCAGTTCGACGCCACCGTCTCCAAGATCAAGGCCGCTCAGGCGGACTTCGTCTTCTACGGCGGTTACACCCGTGAGGCCGCTCCGCTGGTGAAGCAGATGCGTGCCGCCGGTGTCCAGGCCAAGTTCGTCGGCCCGGACGGTCTGTACGACACCGCGTTCCCGAAGGGTGCCTCCGGTGGCGCCGAGGGCGCGATCATCACCTGCCCGTGCCTCCCGGCCGACAAGGCCGGCGGCACCTTCTCCGCCGACTACCAGAAGAAGTTCGGCATCCCGCCGGGCTCCTACGGCGCTGAGGGCTTCGACGGCGCGACGATCTACCTGGACGCCTTCAAGGCTGGCAAGAAGAGCCGGGCGGACATCCTGGCGTTCGTGAAGTCGTACGACAAGCAGGGTGTGTCGAAGTACATCAAGTTCGACGCCAAGGGTGACGTTGACCCGACGAAGGTCGTCATCTGGGCCTACCAGATCAAGGGCGAGGCCATCGAGGCGCTGCAGGAGCTCAAGCTCAGCTGACGCCCCACGCAATGGAGTGCGGCCGGGGTGTCTCACCCCGGCCGCACTCGATTCAAGGAGACCCCCGGTGCATTTCGATGAACTGATCGGCCATCTCGGCCAGCACACGGTCGATGGCCTGTCCAAGGGCGCCATCTATGCCCTGATCGCCCTTGGCTACACCCTCGTCTACGGCGTCCTTCGCCTGATCAACTTCGCGCACTCCGAGGTGTTCATGGTCGGTACCTTCGCGGTGCTGATCCTCTGGAACCAGCTCGGGGTGGAAAATAACCCGCCTATCGGCCAGGCGATCCTGTTCCTGGTACTCGGTCTGGTCGTCGCGGCGGCAGCCTCGGGCGGTACGGCTCTCGCGCTCGAGCGGGTCGCCTACCGGCCACTGCGGCGCAAGAACGCGCCACCGCTGATCTTCCTGATCACCGCGATCGGTCTGTCCCTGGTCTTCGTCGAGCTCTTCGGGCAGGTGCTGCCGAAGCTGCTCGGTGGCGCGTTGCCGGATGTGTTCGGTCGGCCCCGGCAGATCGTCGGTATGCCGACGATCATCCAGCAGGAGACCCTGTTCACCATCGGCAACACGGCGATCACGAACATCCAGCTGATCGTCTTCGTCGCGGCCGTGGCGATGATGGCGCTCCTGGACTGGTTCATCAACCGCACCCGGTACGGCCGGGGCGTGCGGGCGGTGGCCCAGAACCCGGAGACCGCCGCGCTGATGGGCGTCAACCAGGAGCGCGTGATCATGCTGATCTTCGTGCTCGGCGGCATCATGGCCGGCGCGGCCGCGCTGTTGTGGAGCATGCGGTTCGGCTTCACCCAGAACAGCATCGGCTTCGTGCTCGGCCTGAAGGCGTTCACCGCCGCGGTGCTCGGTGGCATCGGCAACCTGCGCGGCGCGCTGCTGGGTGGCCTCTTCCTGGGCATCGTGGAGGTCTACGGTGCGACGCTCTTCGCGTCCAACTGGGAGGACGTCATCGCCTTCGTGGTGCTGATCGTGGTGCTGATGTTCCGGCCCACCGGCCTGTTGGGTGAGTCGCTCGGGAGGGCCCGCGCATGATCGACAAGATTCGCACCGCAGACCGCCGCCGGGTCGGTTTCCTGACCTCGATCGGCGAGCGCTGGCAGGCGCTGCCGAAGTGGCAGAAGGCCATCGGCGTGGTCGCCCTGCTCGTTTTCGTCTATTCCCTGCCGTACCTGGGCAAGCTGCCCGGTGGTCTCATGGTCCCCGGTCTGAACGACCTGCGTACCGACTCGATCGAGGGCGGCAACAACTGGGCGGGCGTGCTCTTCGTCTGCGCCATTTACGTCCTGGTCGCGATCGGTCTGAACGTGGTGGTCGGCCTCGCCGGCCTGCTCGACCTCGGCTACATCGGGTTCTTCGCCATCGGCGCGTACAGCGTGGCGCTGTTCGGTTCGGTGAACTCGCCGGTGGTCAAGTGGATCCAGCAGGAGTTCGACCTGCCGCCGACGTGGGCGGTGACCTGGGGCATCTGTCTGCTGATCGCGATCGTGCTGACGATGATCTCCGGGGTGCTGCTGGGCTGGCCGACGCTGCGGCTGCGCGGTGACTACCTCGCAATCGTGACGCTCGGCTTCGGTGAGATCATCCGGATCGTGGCCCGCAACGCCACCGGGGTCACCAACGGTCCGGTAGGTATCTCTGCCATTCCCGGCCCGGAGGGTGCGCCCTCGGCGGACAACAAGGTCTTCGGTCTGATCGACGCGAAGCCCTGGTACTGGTTGGCGATCACCTTCGTGCTGCTGATGGTGATCGTGGTCCGCCGGTTGGAGCACAGCCGGGTGGGTCGTGCCTGGCTCGCCGTCCGCGAGGACGAGGACGCGGCCGCGGTGATGGGCGTGTACCCGTTCAAGTTCAAGCTCTGGGCGTTCGCCATGGGCGCGGCGCTCGGCGGCCTGGCGGGCTTCCTCTTTGGCAGTCGTAACGCGTTCATCGACCCGACCCAGTTCAACGCGAACCTCTCGATTCTCTTCGTCGCGATGGTCGTGGTCGGCGGCTCCGGCAACATGCTCGGTGTCTCGCTCGGCGCGGTGCTGCTGGCGTACCTGCCGGAACGGTTCCGCGACTTCGCCGACTACCGGTGGCTGGTCTTCGGTCTGGCCATGGTGCTGGTGATGATCCTGCGTCCGCAGGGTCTGATCCCGAGCCGGCGGCGAGCCCGCGAGTTGAAGGACCGCGCGGCGGAGGCAGAGGAGGCGCCCGCTCATGTCTGACCAGACCACCAGCACGTCCGCGCCGAAGATCCCGGCTCAGCCCGGACCTCGGTCGGTGCTGCTCGAAGTCAACGACGTCACGCTCCGCTTCGGTGGTGTGGTCGCCCTCGACAAGATTAATTTCCAGATCTACGAGGGCGAGATCCTCGGCCTCATCGGGCCGAACGGCGCCGGCAAGACCACCAGCTTCAACGTGATGACCGGCGTGTACAAGCCGACCTCCGGGGCTGTCCTGTTCCGCGGCCAGAAGGTGACCGGCCGTAAGCCGCACCAGATCAGCCAGTTGGGCATCTCCCGGACGTTCCAGAACATCCGTCTCTTCCCGGAGATGACGGCGCTGGAGAACGTCATGGTCGGCACGGACTCCCGGCACCGGACCAGCGTGCCCGGTGCGATCTTCCGGGTGCCCCGGAAGAAGCCGAAGCCGCACGAGTTGCCGCAGGTGACCGCCGAGGCGGGCATCCAGCGGACGTGGCAGGAGACGCGCCGGACGTTCGCCAAGACGTTCGGGTTGTCCCGGCACATCCTGGAGGAGCGGGCGGCCGAGGCCAAGGCGTTGGAGTTGCTGCGTTTCGTCGGCATCGCCGACCGGGCCAACGACGAGGCGCGCAACCTGCCGTACGGCTATCAGCGTCGGTTGGAGATCGCCCGCGCGCTGGCCACCGAGCCGAAGCTGATCTGCCTGGACGAGCCGGCCGCCGGCTTCAACCCGGCGGAGAAGGAGGAGCTCCTCACCCTGATCCGCAAGATCCGGGACATGGGCCTGACCGTGCTGCTCATCGAGCACGACATGCGGCTGGTCATGGGCGTCACCGATCGGATCGTGGTGCTGGAGTTCGGCCGCAAGATCGCCGAGGGTGCGCCCGCGGAGGTCAGCCGCGATCCGAAGGTGATCGCCGCGTACCTGGGGGAGCCCGCCGATGACGCTGCTTGAGTTGGAGAACGTCGCCGTCGCCTACGGTCGGATCGAGGCGCTGCACGGCATCAGCCTCACCGTCAACGAGGGTGAGGTGGTGGCCCTGATCGGCGCGAACGGCGCCGGCAAGACCACCACGATGCGGGCCATCTCGGGGACCCGGTCGCTGTCCGAGGGGAAGATCACGTTCAACGGTGAGGACATCAGCAAGCTCCGGGCCGACCTGCGGGTGGTCCGGGGGCTGTGTCAGTCGCCGGAAGGACGGCAGATCTTCCCGGGTATGACGGTGATGGAGAACCTGGACATGGGGGCGTACACCCGGCGGGACTCCGCCGGCATCGCCGCCGACCTGGACCGGGTGCTGACCCTCTTCCCGCGGCTGGCCGAGCGGCGCAAGCAGGCCGGCGGCACGCTCTCCGGCGGCGAACAGCAGATGCTCGCTGTCGGCCGGGCGCTGATGAGCCGTCCGAAGCTGCTGCTGCTCGACGAGCCGTCGATGGGTCTGGCCCCGCTGGTGATTCGGCAGATCTTCGACATCATCACGGAGATCAACCAGCAGGGCACCACCATCCTGCTGGTGGAGCAGAACGCCCAGCAGGCGCTGTCGCGGGCACACCGCGGCTACGTGCTGGAGACCGGTCGAATCGTGAAGGAGGGGTCCGGTCAGGACCTGCTGCACGATCCGTCGGTCAAGGAGGCGTACCTCGGCGTGGCCTGAGCCATCCGAGCGGCGGGCGGGGAGCCCCCCGGGGGGGGGCGGGCGCCGGCGGGGGGGGGGGGGGGGGTGGGCACGCCGCCCCCAGGAGACGGGCAAGGCGGGGGCCAAGA
>NZ_JBSFBM010000249.1:0-10048 GCF_053592955.1 Micromonospora sp. NPDC002411
GCAGCACCGCCAGGAGCGTGCCGACCACCAGCGAGGCCACGATGGCCATCGCCGCCGCGATCAGTCGACAGCGCTGCCATGGCGATCGTCAGTCCCGCGGCGAGCGCGGTACGTCGGAACCTGGGCATGGGGCCCCCATCCATCGAAAGATGAAAGATTCTCTGAGAGCGAGATCACATCACCCCCGTGCAACGGGCGTCAATGGCCCGTAACAGATTCGTTCGATGAAAGACACGCACGCGAACGCGGGCCCGCCTCGCCGAGGCGGACCCGCGTTCGCCGGGTGAGGGACGCCGGGCTAGCTGCCGGCCGGGCCGCCGCGGCGCTTCAGCGCCATCGCTCCGGCGAGGTTCAGACCGACACCCCACAGCAGCAGTACGCACAACCACTGCGCCCACCGCAGCAGGCTCATGTCCCCGGAGAGCAGGTTGCGCACGCTGCCGAGCGGGGTGAGCCACGGCTGCGCGGCCGGCACGCCGCTCAGCAGCGCGAACAGGCCCAGCGGCAGGACGATCGTGCCGGTGAATGCGGCCACCGTCGAGCGCAGCAGCAGACCCAGCCCGGTGCCGACCAGCCCGGCGACGATCTGCACCAGCACGCTGCCCACCGCTACCGTCCCGGCATGCCGCCACGGCTCGTCGGCGACGTCGGTCGGGGTGAGGGCTAGCGTCGCGGCGCAGATCAGCACTCCGGCGACGGCGATGACGACGGCCGGCAACCCCACCGCGAGCACACTGGGCAGGACCCGGACCGGGCCGGGCTGGGCTGGCGACCCCGGTCGGACGCCGCGGTCGGCCCGCGCCCCGCGCAGGTCCCGGACGAGCAGGATGCCGAAGAGCGGCGTCACGACCGACATCAGGCTCTGCACGGTCTCGGAGAGCGCGGCGAACGTCCGGTCGGCGGGAGCAGCCGCCGCGACCAGCGCCACGGCGGCGAGCAGCCCCGCCAGTAGGGTGCCGGCGAGCAGCCAGCGTCGGGCCCGGGTGCCGAGGGAGCGCCGCAGAGCCGCCCGTGTCGTCTCATCCACCCCGACCGCCTCCTGACTCGTCCGCTCGATCGGCCGCGATCGTCGTGAGCGTACCGGCGACGGTCTCTCTGCGTGGTCCCATGATCACCCGGAGGCTGTTTCCTGGCTCACGTCCGCGCACCCACACGCGGCGGGTCGCGCGGGGCCTCCGACAGTTGTCCTAGCCTCGGGCTAGGCTCGCTGCGGCGCGCCACGCCGGCTGATGTCGCCGGTGACCGGCTGCACACCGCCGAGACCGGGGAGTACGACCAGTTGACCGCAGAGCCTGACACCCTGTACGGGGCCGATGACCTCACCCACCTTGAGGGGCTGGACGCCGTCCGCAAGCGGCCCGGCATGTACATCGGTTCCACTGACAGCCGTGGCGTGGGTCACCTCGTCAACGAGATCCTCGACAACTCCACCGACGAGGGTGTCGCCGGTCACGCCAGCACCGTCGAGGTGATTCTGCACGCCGACGGCTCGGTGCAGGTCGACGACGACGGCCGGGGCATCCCCACCGACGTGCACGCCAAGTCCGGCATCTCCGGCGTCGAGCTGGTGCTCACCCGGTTGCACGCCGGCGGCAAGTTCGGCGGCTCCGGCTACAAGACCTCCGGTGGTCTGCATGGTGTGGGCGCCTCGGCGGTCAACGCGCTGTCGCGCCGGTTCGACGTGACCGTCCGCCGCGCCGGCAAGATCCACGCGATGTCGTTCCGGCACGGCGTGCCAGGGATCTTCGACGGCGACGGGCCCGACGCGCCCTTCACCGCCGGTCCCGGCCTCCAGGTCGTCGGCGCGGTGAAGCGTGGCCAGCGCACCGGCACCTCGATCCGCTGGTGGCACGATGCCCGCTACTTTGAGACCGGCGCCGCGCTCGACGTCGACGCGGTCCGCATGAAGCTGCGCAACACCGCGTTCCTGGTGCCCGGCGTGACGTACCTGCTGCGCGACCTGACCGGCGAGACGCCTGCCGAGGAGCGGTTCCACTATCCCAACGGGCTCAGTGACATGGTGGAGTTCCTCGCCCCGGCCGGCGATCGGCCGGTCTCCGGCACCCTGCTGGTCAACGGCGAGGGCACCTACCGGGAGAACGCCGCCGACGCCAACGGCGTCATGCAGTCCAACGTGCAGCGCCGCGCCGAGGTCGAGGTGGCGTTCCGCTGGGGCACCGGCTACGAGCGCACCGTCGAGTGCTTCACCAACACCATCCGCAACGCCCACGGCGGCACCCACCGCAAGGGCTTCGAGCGGGCCCTCGTCCGCTCCCTCGCCGACGCGGTCCGCAACACCCGCGGCCTGCTCAAGGCCAAGGAGGAGCCGCCCACCCTGGACGACGTCCTGGAGGGGATGACCGCCGTGGTGCACGTGCGCATCCCGGAGCCGCAGTTCACCTCCCAGACCAAGGACGAGCTGTCCACCACCGGCATCACCAAGGTCATCCAGAGCCTGGTCGACGCCCACGTCAAGGCCTGGCTGGAGGATCGGCGCACCAAGGCCGAGGCGCGCACGGTCCTGCAGAAGATCGTCGACGCGGCCCGGGTCCGGCTCACGCAGAAGCAGCAGAAGGACGCCGCCCGGCGCAAGACCGCCCTGGAGGGCGCGTCCATGCCGCCGAAGTTGGTCGACTGCCGCGCGACGGGCATCGACCGCAGCGAGCTGTTCATCGTGGAGGGTGACAGCGCCCTCGGGACAAGCCGCATGGCGCGCTCGTCGGAATACCAGGCGCTGCTGCCGATCCGGGGCAAGATCCTCAACGTGCAGAAGGCCAACCTCCAGCAGGTGCTGGACAATGCCGAGTGCGCCGCCATCGTCCAGGTCCTCGGGGCCGGCTCGGGGCGCACGTTCGACCTCTCCGCGCTCCGCTACGGCCGCGTGCTGATCATGGCTGACGCCGATGTGGACGGTGCCCACATCCGTACGCTGCTGATCACGCTCTTCGCCCGCTACATGCGCCCGCTGATCGAGGCCGGTCGGCTCTACGCCGCGATGCCGCCCCTGCACAAGATCACCACCAGGGGGCGCAACCCGCAGACCGTCTACACCTACACCCAGGCCGAGATGGAGACGACGGTCCGCAAGCTGGAGAAGGCCGGCAAGCAGATTGTCACCCCCATTCCGCGCTTCAAGGGTCTCGGTGAGATGGACGCCGACGAGTTGTGGGACACCACGATGAACCCGGCCACCCGTGCCGTCCGCCGGATCACCCTCGACGACGTCGACGCCGCCGAGCGGATCCTCGAGCTGCTGATGGGCGAGAAGGTCGAGCCGCGCCGCAACTGGCTGATCGACTCCGCCGACCGGGTCGACCGGGAAGCGATCGACGCATGAGCCCACGCTTCGTTCGAGTGGAGAGCTGAGTCATGGCACGCCGTAAGGAAAACAAGGTCGACCTCTCCTCGTTCGACCAGGCCGGCGCGCGGGTCTTCGACAATCCGCTGGTCACCGAGGTCTCCGACTCCTACCTGGAGTACGCCTTCTCGGTCATCCACTCCCGCGCCCTGCCCGACGCCCGCGACGGCCTCAAGCCCGTGCACCGGCGCATCCTCTGGTCGATGTACGAGCAGGGCTACCGCCCCGACCGAGGGCACGTGAAGTCTGCCCGAATTGTCGGGGATACAATGGGAAAGTATCATCCGCACGGCGACACGGCGATCTACGACGCGATGGTCCGCCTCGCGCAGGACTTCTCGCTCAACGTGCCCCTCATCGACGGTCACGGCAACTTCGGTTCCCCCGACGACGGCCCGGCGGCCTCTCGTTACACCGAGGCCCGGATGTCCCGCGAGGCCATGCTGCTCGTCGGTGAGCTGGGCGAGGACACCGTCGACGTCGAGCCCAACTACGACGGCTCGCTGACCCAGCCGACAGTGCTGCCGGCGGCCTTCCCCAACCTGCTGGTCAACGGCGCGTCCGGGATCGCTGTCGGCATGGCCACCAACATGATCCCGCACAACCTCGCCGAGGTCGTCCAGGCCGCCCGCTGGCTGATCAACCACCCGGACGCCACCCTGGACAAACTCATGGAGTTCGTCCCCGGCCCCGACCTGCCCACCGGTGGCGTGCTGCTCGGCCTCGACGAGGTGCGTCGGGCGTACGAGACCGGGCGCGGCGTGGTGCGGATGCGCGGCAAGGTGGAGATCGGCCCGATCGAGGGCAGCCGGGGTCGCCAGGCGATCACAGTGGTCGAGCTGCCCTACGGAGTCGGCGCGGAGAAGGTCATCGCGGCGATCACCAACGAGGTCACGAAGACCAAGCGGCTGACCGGCATCGCCGACGTCAAGGACCTCACCGACCGGGAGAGCGGCACCCGCCTCGTGGTGGAGTGCAAGGTGGGCGTCAACCCGCAGGCGCTGCTCGCCGACCTCTACCGGCTTACCCCGTTGGAGCAGTCGTTCGGCGTCAACAACCTGGTCCTGGTCGACGGGCAGCCGCGCACGCTGGGGTTGAAGGCGCTGCTGGAGGTCTTCCTGGCCCACCGGTACGAGGTGGTCACCCGGCGCACGTCGTACCGTCGGCGGAAGCGCCAGGAGCGGCTGCACCTGGTCGACGGTCTCCTGATCGCGCTGCTCGACATCGACGAGGTGGTCCGGTTGATCCGGGGCAGCGACGACGCGCAGGCCGCGAAGGACGGGCTGATGAGCCGGTTCGGTCTCTCCGACATCCAGGCCACCTACATCCTGGACACTCCGCTGCGCCGGTTGACCAAGTTCGACCGGATCGAGCTGGAGACCGAGCAGGAGCGGCTGCGCGCCGAGATCGCCGAGCTGAGCACGATCCTCGACGACGAGCGGGTGCTCCGGAAGGTGGTCTCCGACGAGCTGGCGGCAGTGGTCAAGCAGTTCGGCACCGAACGGCGTACGACACTTGTCGACGGTGACCTGAAGGAGGTGCTGGCCGCGTCCGCGCCGGCCGGCCCGCTGGAGGTCGCCGACGACCCCTGCCAGGTCATCCTGTCCGCGACCGGGCTGGTCGCCCGGACGGCGGCCGAGTCGGAGGAGAGCGCCGAGGGGCGCCGACGCAACGGCCGGGTCAAACACGACACGGTACGCGCGATCGTGCACTCCACCGCCCGTGGTCGGGTGTTGCTGCTGACCAGCGCAGGTCGGGCCTTCAAGGTCGACGTCCTGCCGTTGCCGGTGTTGCCCGAGCAGGCGGGCACCGTGTCGCTGCGCGGTGGCATGTCCGCGGCGGAGCTGGTGCCGCTGGAGGCGGGGGAGACCGTCGTCGGCCTGGCCCCGCTGGGCGGGCAGGCGGAGGGCTCTCCGGGGCTGGCCCTGGGCACCCGGCTGGGCGTGGTGAAGATCTGTGCTCCGGAGTGGCCGGTGCGTTCCGACGAGTTCGAGGTCATCGGTCTTCGCGACGGCGACGAGGTGGTCGGGGCGACCTGGCTGACCGACGGCAACGAGACGTTGACCTTCGTCACCTCGGACGCGGCACTGCTGCGCTTCTCCGCCGGGCTGGTCCGTCCGCAGGGCCTCAAGGGCGGCGGGATGGCCGGCATCAACCTGCCGACCGGGGCGCGGGTGGCGTTCTTCGGGGCGGTGCGGACCGACGACCCGGGGCATGGCGAGCCGATGGTCGTCACCTCCACCGGGGCGACGGTCAAGGTGACGCCGTTCAAGGCGTACCCGGCGAAGGGCCGGGCGACCGGCGGCGTCCGCGCGCACCGCTTCCTCAAGGGTGAGACGGAGGTGGCGGTTGCCTGGGTGGGCCCGCGCCCGGTCGGCGCGACCGGCACGGGTGAGCCGGTCGAACTGCCGGCGGCCGACCCCCGCCGCGACGGCTCCGGCTTCGCGGTGATGCTCGGCCCAACGGTGGTGGGCCACCTGATCGAACGCGACTGACCGCGAACACGGCGTGTCCGACGCGCCTGGTCTCAAGATCCGCGCAACGTCGGGGACGTTGCTGCCTCCGGCGTGCGGCAGGCAGCAGTTTCCCTGAAGCTGCGCGGATCTTGGCGTTCACAGCGCCGATGATCGTGCTCGATCCTGGTTGTAGTGGCATCACCGACGTGGCGATGCCACTCGATCCTTGATCGAGCACGATCATGCGGAGGGGGTATGCGCGTTAGGATGAGGGTTCTGTTGTCGACGATGGCCCGGGCGCGCCGCCAAGCGCCTCTCACATGACCTCTCTTGTGTCCGGCGGAGTCGCCGACGCGGCGTGAGCGCCGCCATCCGGGTTCGTCCGCCGCGCGAGCTGCGTGCCGCCCGCCGACCCCGTCAACATCGCTGCTGGGGGCACCTGATCGCCGCCCCGCTGTGGCCGCTGCACGGTGCGAACCTGGGCACCCTCCTGCGTACCTGCGACGCGGTCGGCGCCTGCCTGGCCGTGCCGCCGTTCCGGTGGGTGGACGAGGCCCTGGCCCGCGGTAACACCCTGCGCCGGCCGGGCTGCGTCCACCGGGTCGGCAGCCCGCTGCGGTGGTTGGCCGCCGAACGGGCCGGTGGCGCCCGGATCCTCGGGGTGGAGTTGGCCGACGAGGCCGTCCGACTCGGTGACCTGCCCGCCGCTCGGGGGCGCACCGTGGTGCTGCTCGGGCACGAGTCGAGCGGCATCCCGCCCGAGGCCCTCGACCAGTTGGACGCGGCAGTGGAGATCCCCATGATCGGGCATGGCCAGAGCCTGAACGTGGCCGTCGCCGGTTCGCTGGTCCTCTACAAACTCGCCGGCATGCTCTGAGGGTGCCTGTCGAACGAGAAGGCGATCAGGCGACGTTGTGAGGGCGGAACTGAACGCTCACCCGGGGGCCGACCGGGCGGGTGGTCTTCGGGATGGCGTGTTCCCAGGTGCGTTGGCAGGAGCCGCCCATCACGATCAGGTCGCCGTGGCCCACCGGGAAGCGCAGGCTGTCGCCACCGCCGCGCGGGCGGAGCAGCAGGGGTCGGGGCGCGCCGAAGGAGACGATCGCGACGACGGTGTCGGTGTGCGCGGAGCGGCCGATGGTGTCGCCGTGCCAGGCCACGCTGTCCCGACCGGAGCGGTAGAGGCACATGCCGGCGGTGACGAAGGGCTCGCCCAACTCGGACGCGTAGTGCCTGGTCAGCGCCGTTCGCGCGGCGGTGAGCACCGGGTGGGGAAGTTGCCGGTCGGCGTCGTACCAGCAGAGCAGGCGGGGCACGTCGACCTCGTTGTCGAACATGGTGCGGCGTTCGGCCCGCCAGGGCACCTCGGTGAGCAGGGTGTCGAGGACAGTGTCGGAGCCGTGCACCCAGCCGGGGAGGTGGTCGACCCAGGCGCCCCGGCTGAGCTGGTGTCGGCGGATCTGGCCGGGCAACGGCCCCAGTGTCGGCCCCGTGTCGGTCAGGTCGAGCATCGACGGCTGATAGGCGGCCTGCGGCATACGGCCACCCTAGCAGCACTTTCGTACACCAGTGCTAGTCGGACGTCGCGCCGGTCCGCTTCCCCGCGGGATGATCGACGCCACCTCGGCGAGGTGGTGCCATCCCGCTGGCCAGACACCCCCACATCGCCGGCCTGGAGTCGATCACAGCGTCGCGGCGGTAGGCGGGCGGACGGCATCGAACACCGCGTCCACGACCCGGGCCCGGCCCTGCCCGTCGACTGTCGACCACGCCTGGCCGGCGAGGGTCGCGCGCCGCTGCGGTGAGCTGAGCAGCCCGTGCAGGGTCCGCGCCGCCGCCGCACGGGCGGCCCGTCCGGCGACTCCGGCGGCGGTCAACTCCGGCAGCTCGCCGAGACCGGCGGCCAGGCCGTGCCGCACCACCCGGTGGTACGACTCGCGTTGGTTGTCGACCACGCAGACCAGGGCGGCGGGTGCGCCGAGGCAGCAGAGTTCCCAGGTGGACGTGCCGGCGGCGCTGACCACCAGGTCGGCTTCGGTGATCAGGGTCGGCAGCGAGGTGGTGGGCGGAACCGGTCGGACGACCTGCCCACGACCGGGGGTGACGTCCTCCACCTCGGCCTCGATCTCCGGTCGGCCGACGATGACCGTGAGGTCCATCGGATGGCCGGTGGCCACCAGCACCCGGGTCAGCACCGGGGCCGCGCCGACGGCGTCCGTTCCGCCGAAGAAGGCCAGCACCCGGGGGCGGCTGACCGCCGTGGGGGACGGGGGGACCTGTGGTCGGGCGGTGATCACGGAGTCGCGCAGCAGGGCGTATCCGCTGCCGGCGAGCAGCCGTCCGGGCAGCTCCGGTAGCTGCGCTCCGAAGTTCTGGTCCAGGTAGAGGTCGGCGACCTGGCCCCGGCTGTCCCCATCGATCACGGCGAGCGTGAACACGCCGGCGTCGCGGAGGGCTCCCGCCCCGGCGGGGTCCAGATCGTAGGAGTCGAGGACCATCACGTCCAGCTCGTGTCGGCGGGCTGCCTCGACCAGCCCGTCCGGTGTGTCCGGGCCCGGGTACAGGGGGATGCCCCGCGCGGCGAGATCGGCGGTGGCCCAGTCGAGCCGTTCGACGGTGCCGAACACGGCCACGTGGGCGCCTCGGGCCAGGAACTCCTCGGCGAGCGCCAGGCAGCGGACGAGGTGGCCGACGCCTCGTCGTGGCCCGGCGTCGCAGCGCAACCCGACCCGTAGCGTGCTCAGGACTCCTCCAACTGCTTCTGCCGTACGTCGGCGTTGAGCGCGCGCAGGTGGGGTTGCCCGTCGAGCCAGTCGGTGAGCTTCGCCAGCGGCACGTTGACGTCACCGAAGTGGTCGACGACCGCGCTGACCAGTGCCCAGTCCTGCTCGGTGTCGAGGGTCAGCCGCAGCCCGGAGCGGTCCGGGGTGAGCGTCACGCCGAGCACCCGGAACAGCTCCGGATGGGTGTACGCGTACGACGTCACGTGCACGCGGTGGTGGTCGGTGGCGAGCCGGCCGACGGTACGCAGCGTCTCCGCCCGGATGATCTCGACGTCCAACCCTCGGGGCAGGGTACGGGCGATCGACGTGCTGGCGTAGTCGAGCCCGGGGACCGCCCGGTACACCGACGCGACCAGGGTGATGATCTCCGGGTCGAGCAGCGGGCAGTCGGCGGTGAACCGCATGACCGCGTCCCCGGGGTGCGCCGCGAGCGCACCCAGGAACCGCTCCAGCACGTCGTCGACCGGCCCTCGGTGGCACGGCACGCCCAGCCGTTCGCACTCGGCCGCCACGGCGTCGTCGATGCTGTCCGTGCTGGTCGCGACCACCAGATCGGTCAGGACCCCGCTGTCGGAGGCGGCCCGGACCACCCGGCCCAGCACGGAACGCCCGGCGAGCGGACGGAGCACCTTTCCGGGCAGTCGGGACGACCCCATTCGTGCCTGCACGATGCCGGTGATCCTGGGCGCCGCGTCGGCGTGGTCCGTCGCCGCCGTCCCGGTCACTGCTGCTCCTCCTGCCTCGGCGCGAGCACGGCGGTGGCCCGCCGTTTCGCGGCGCGGGCGCCCCGCTTGGCCAGCCGTGCCGGGGTGATGGCGAGCCGGCCGACCCGGTAGCTGATCGAGCCGCTGAGCAGACCGATTGTGGTTTCGGCTCGGCGCAGCGCCCGTTCCCGTGAGGTGAGCAGTTCCTCGGTCCACGCGGTCAACGCGGCCAGCCGGGTGATCTCCTCGCGCTGGCGCAGCCACGCCTCACGGAGCTGCTGGTAGCTGCGCGAGCCGATCGGCGGATCGGTCGGTGCGACGGTCTGCAGGTCGGTGGCGAGGTTGATCCTGCCGTCGAGGTCCAACCCGTGCAGGGCGGCGGCGATGGCGGCCTCGGTCTCCACCGCCTGGGTGACGGTCGCGCGGTCGAGCTCGCGCCCGGCGAGGCCGCCGAGCACCACCGTCAGACCCGGGACGTCGAGGGTGGACGACCATGGGTGGGCGTACCCGCCGGTGAGCAGACCCGCCGCGAAACGCCACAGGCCGCGCGCCAGCACCACGTCGGCCGGCAACGCGCCGGTGGCCCGCCAGCTCGGGTCGAGCACCGCGTACCGCTCGCCGTCGACCACCACGTTGTCGGTCCCGGCCAGCGCCGCCGCCCCGGCGATCCGGCCGTCGCCGTCGGCCTGGCCGGCGAGCCAGCCCGCGTACCCGTGCAGCAGCGTGCGCAGGCTCGCCAGGTCGCGG
>NZ_JBSFBM010000250.1:0-10048 GCF_053592955.1 Micromonospora sp. NPDC002411
GTCCAGCCCGACCCGGGACAGGATGGCGACCCCGTTCCACCGGCCGTCGCTGTGGCTGGCCACGCTGTAGCCCAACGTGCGACCCAGCCGGCCGCGCCCCGGTAACCCTCGGGTCAGCGCACCCTCACCGGGCCACCCACTGGTCGTGGCCGAGCTTCGCGACCAACGCCACCACGACCACGAGCAGCACCACCCGCACGAACCCCGACCCACGGCGCAACGCCATCCGCGCCCCCAGCACCGCGCCGGCGATGTTGCACACCGCCATCCCCGCACCCAACAGCCACCACACGTGCCCGGTCACCCCGAACACCACCAACGCACCCAGGTTCGTGCCCGCGTTGACGACCTTCGCCATCGCCGAACCGTGCACGAAGTCCGCGCCGACGAGCGCGGTGAACGCCAACACCAGGAACGTCCCGGTGCCCGGACCGATCAATCCGTCGTACAGGGCGATGCCCACCCCGGCCACCGCGACCACCACGCCCACCCGCACCGGCGTCCGCCTCGCCGGCACCGCCACCACCCCCATCCGGGGACGCACCAGCACGAACACCGCCACCGCCACCAGCACCACCAGCACGACCGGCCGGTACGCCGACGCCGGCACCGCCCCGGCCAACGCCGCGCCCACACCCGCGCTGAGCACCGCCAACCCGGCCGCCGGCCCCGCCACCCGCCAGTCCACCTTCGTACGCCGGGCGTACGTCGCCGCCGCCGTGGACGTACCGAAGATCGCGGCCAGCTTGTTAGTGCCCAACGCGGTGGCCACCGGCAACCCCGGGGCAGCCACCAGCAACGCCGGCAACAGCAACAACCCACCGCCACCGACCACGGCGTCGACCCACCCGGCCATCGCGGCGGCGGCCAGCAGCGTACTGAGCGTCACGGCGTCCATGGGCGGCAATTCTCCCCACCCGATCCGCCCCACCGTCCCTCCGAGTGGGAGAACTCACTGGTCAGCGGCCCCGCGTACGCCGCAACCACACCCCCAACGCGCCCACCGCCACGAACACCACCATCGAACACAGCAACACCTTCACCACCGGGCAACCATGCCACGGGCACGTAAGGTGCAGGAGTGCGCCTGGCCACCTTCAACATGCTGCACGGACGATCCCTCACCGACGGGCTCGTCGACTCCGACCGACTCACCGCCGCCATCGGCGCCCTCGACGCCGACGTGCTCGCCCTGCAGGAGGTCGACCGCGACCAACACCGCAGCGGCAACCTCGACCTCACCGCCATCGCCGCCCGCGCCCTGCACGCACCGCACCACCGGTTCGCCGCCGCCGTCGTCGGCACCCCCGGCGAACACTTCCGCCCCCTACGCCACGACGACGACGGACACGGTGAACCCTGCTACGGCATCGGGCTCATCAGCCGACACCCCGTCCGCAGCTGGCACGTCACCCGACTCAAACCCGCTCCCGTCCGCTCACCGGTCTACGTCCCCGGCCCCCGCGGCGGGCTCATCCTGCTGCACGACGAACCCCGCGTCGTCGTCGCCGCCGTCCTGGACACCCCACACGGCCCGCTCACCGTCGCCGCGACCCATCTGTCCTTCGTGCCCGGCTGGAACGCCCGCCAACTCCGCCAGACCGTCCGCGCCCTACGCGCGTTACCCGGCCCCCGCGTCCTGCTCGGCGACCTCAACCTGCCCGCCGGCGCGGCCCGACTCGTCTCCGGCTGGCACCCCCTGGGCCGCCGCCCCACCTACCCCGCCGGGCAACCCCGCGTCCAACTCGACCACATCCTCGCCGACCGACACGCCGTCCAACAGCTCCCACCGGTACGCGCCGTCACCACACCACCCTCGACCATCTCCGACCACCGCCCCCTGCTGGTCGACCTCGGCTGACAAACGTCGCGGAAAACCCGCCATCGCGAGTCACGAATGTCTAGGGTGAGCTCACCGACACCACCGCCGTTGCGCCATCGCCACCCCCGACATCGACGGAGCTGACATGAGCGACACGCCGGACACGATCGTCCTCATCCACGGGTTCTGGGTCACCCCCCGCAGCTGGGAAGACTGGGCCACCCACTACCGGGCCAAGGGCTTCCGGGTGCTCACCCCCGCGTACCCCGGGCTGGAGGTAGAGGTCGAAGCGATCAACGCCGACCCCAGCCCCCTGGAGACGCTGACCGCCCCGCAGATCATCGACCACCTGTCCGCGGTGCTCGACGCCCTACCCACGCCGCCGATCATCATCGGTCACTCCGCCGGCGGGGCGTTCACCCAGGTGCTGCTCGACCGGGGGTACGGCGCCAGCGCCGTCGCCCTCAACTCGGCGCCCACCGAAGGCGTCAAGAACATCCCCTTCTCCCAGCTGCGCTCGACCTTCCCGGTGCTGAAGAACCCGGCCAACCGGCACCGGGCCGTCGGGTTCACCTTCGAGCAGTGGAACTACGCGTTCACCAACACCTTCGACGAACCCACCGCCCGCGCCCTCTACGAGCGCTACGCCATCCCCGCCGCCGGCGGCATCCTCTGGGACAGCGTCCTGGCCAACCTGCTACCCGGCCCACAGGACATCGCCGTCGACTACCACAACGACCAACGCGCGCCGCTGCTGTTCATCTCCGGCTCCGAAGACCACATCATGCCGCCCAGCGTGCAACGCTCCAACGCCGCGCACTACAAGGGCGACACCATCACCGAGGTCAAGCTCTACCACGGGTACGCCCACCTGCTGACCGCGCAACAGGGCTGGCGGCAGATCGCCGACGACGCCCTCGACTGGGCCCTACGGCACGCACGATGAGCACCTCCCCGCCGCTGCGGATAACCCACATCGGCGGCCCCACCACCCTGATCGAGGTCGGCGGGTGGCGGCTGCTCACCGACCCCACGTTCGACCCACCCGGCGCGCGCTACACGTTCGGCTGGGGCACCTCGTCGCGAAAGGTCACCGGCCCCGCCGTCCCCGCCGCCGACCTCGGAGAAATCCACGCGGTCCTGCTCAGCCACGACCACCACGGCGACAACCTCGACGACACCGGCCGCGCGCTCCTGACCAACGCGGACACCGTCCTCACCACCGCCTCCGGAGCCCGCCGCCTCGGCGAGCACACCCGCGGCCTGCACCCCGGGCAGACCACCCGACTCACCCACCCCGAACGCCCGACGATCGAGGTGACCGCCACCCCCTGCCGGCACGGCCCACCGCTGAGCCGCCCCCTCGTCGGCGACGTCATCGGCTTCGCCCTGCGCTGGACCGGGCAACGACACGGCGCGCTCTGGATCACCGGCGACACCGTCCTCACCCGCCGCGTACGCGCCGCCGCCACCCGCATCCCCATCGGCACGGTCCTCCTGCACCTGGGCGGCGTACGGTTCCCCGTCACCGGGCCCCTGCGCTACTCGATGACCGCCCGCCAGGCCGCGCACCTGTGCGCCGCACTGCGACCCCACACCGCGATCCCCGTGCACTACGAGGGCTGGCACCACTTCCAGGAACCCCGCGAGGCCATCGAGCGGGCCTTCCACCACGCGCCACCCGCCGTGCGCGACAGCATCCGCTGGCTGACACCGGGTGAACCCACCACCGTCACCGCCTGACGACACCCCCGGGGGAGCGCGACCACCGATCCGCAAGATTCCCTCAAGATCATTGCATCGACGGATCTCGACGATCATGCTGATCGACACGCGCCCACGATCACCTCGTCGGAGGCCACATGAGACGTCAGCGACCCACCCTCATCGCCGTGTCCACCCTCATCGCCGTCACCCTCACCACCGCACCAACCCCCGCCAACGCCCAACGCGCCGCCGCGGAACCGTCCCAGGTCACCGCCCTCACCGTCCGCCAGGCCGACGGATACGCCACCCTCGCCTGGCAACCCGTCCCCGAAGCCACCGACTACCAGATCGAACGCACCCCCGTCGACGCCACCAACACCCCCACCGGCGCACCCACCATCGTCGGAATCTGGCGCCCCAACCGCCAGATCAACCAACAGGCGCCCACCTTCGCCGACGCCGGATTCAACCCCGGCGACACCTTCCAATGGCGAGTCCGCGCCCGCGTCGGCACCACCGAACAGCCCTACTCCGAACCGGTCGCCGCCACCACCACCGCACCCTGGGGCAACCCCGAAACCCCCGGCCAACACCTACGCACCCAATGGGAAACCACCCACGCCGCGCAATACACCAGCGACACCGACGAGTACGCCTACACCGCAGCCATCGACGCCCTCAGCGACCGCGTCCGCGTCGTCGAACTCGGCCGCACCGTCCAGAACCGACCCATCAACATGATGGTCATCGGCCACCCCACCCCGGCCGCCACCCCGCAAGCCGTCGCCGCCACCGCACCCGTCGCCATCAACTGCAACGTGCACGGCAACGAACCCGGCGACCGCGAAGCCTGCCTCATCATGGCCCGGCAACTCGCCTTCAGCACCGACCCCCGCATCACCGACCTACTCAGCCACACCACCGTCCTGATCGTCCCCACCATCAACGGCGACGGCCGCGCCAACAACACCCGCGGCAACTCCACCGGCCAGGACCTCAACCGCGACTACTCCCTGATCCGCCAGCCGGAGACCGCCGCGTACATCAGAATGGTCCGCGACTACCGACCCGTCGCCGGCTACGACGGCCACGAATTCGGCAACTCCCGCGCCGGCGACCTCCCGATGCTCCCGCCACGGCACCAGAACGTCGCCCAACCCATCTTCGACCAGTCCCAGGACATGATCGAAGGCCACATGTACGCCAAGGGCGCCGAAGCCGGCTGGTGGGCCTGCCCCTACGGCTGCGAAGGCGGCGGCAACGTCGGCCTCAGCGAGGAAACCATCCTGCGCAACACCCTCGGCCTCAAGAACGTCACCAACTCCCTCCTGGAACTGCGCAGCTCCGGCGGCCAGACCCGCCCCGACGAGGGCAACACCGCCAACAACCGCCGCCGCAAGACCTACTCCGCCCTGTGGACCTTCCACCAGTTCCTCGACTACCACCGCGCCGACCGCGCCGACATCCTCAGCTCCCGCGCTGAAGCCATCGAGACCCAGGCCGCCAACACCGGCCGCCTCGTCTTCCGCGGATCCCGACCCATCCCCGCCCACCCCGCGCCGCACCCCGGCGACAGCCCGCCGCCGCTCGACGCGCCCCCCGCCAACCTGATCCTCGACAACGCGCCCTGCGCCTACAAACTCACCGACGCCCAGTACAACGGCGCCCGCACCGACGGCCCCGGCGGCGTCGGCACCACCGTCGCCCAGCGCATCGCCGCCCACGGCTGGAAAGTCATCAAGACCGCCGACGGCTACTACGTCCCCCTCAACCAACCCGAACGCGGCCTCATCCCACTGCTCCTCGACCCGCTCGGCGTCGAGAAGCTCACCGACGGCGAACGCGTCCACCCCACCCTCACCGGCCGCCGCAACGGACCCCTGACCGTCACCGGCTTCACCTGCGCCACCAACGCCACCATCAACGGGCCGGTCACCGTCCGACCCGGCGCGGCACTCGTCACGACCGCGACCACCATCAGCGGCCCCCTCACCGCCACCGGCGCCGCCGGCGTCCTCCTCGCCGACAGCACCGTCAACGGCCCGGTCCGCATCGCCAACACCACCGACGCCGTGTCCGTCATCGACGTCACCATCGCCGGCCCCGTCGACCTCTCCACCAACACCACCGGCACCGACACCCCACTGCTGGCCGGCACCACCATCCGGGGCCCGCTCACCTGCACCGGCAACAACCCCACCCCGAGCAACCTCGGCATCGCCAACACCGTCCACGGCCCCCGCACCAACCAGTGCGCGGCACTGTGACCGTCACCTGAACAAACCGGCGGCGCGGGAACCACAGCCCGCGCCGCCGGCACCCACCAACCTCGAACCCGTGGAGGCCACCGTGTCGCACCCCGCCACCGCACCGCGACACCCCCGACTGCGGGCCCTCGGCCTCCTCGTGCCGACACTGCTGCTCGCCGCCTGCACCAGCAACCCCGCAACTCCCCGCGCCGACGCCCAACCACCGGCCAGCACCACCACACCCCAGGTCACCGGGCCCCTCTGCGCCGCCCTACCCACCGGCACCGACCCCGGCAACCCCACCTTCCTCGCCAGCCAACCCGCCGATGAGGCACTGCGCTGGATCCCCACCCTCACCACCTTCGAGGCGGCTCTGCGCACCAGCGGCGTCCTCACCGACCTACCCGCCGGCACCGGCGTCACCATCCTGGCCCCCACCGACGACGCCTTCGCCGCCACGTTCTCCGAGGACAACTGGGACGACCTCATGACCCACCACACCGACCAGCTCCGCACCCTGCTCAAGGCCCACCTCGTCAACGGAGCGCACCCGATCGACGACCTCACGACCGCCGGCACGACCACCACCATCGACGGCACGGCCATCACCGTCACCCGCACCGGACCCACCACCCGCCTCGGCGACCGCGCCGACACCGTCTGCGCCGACTACCAGGCCACCAACGCCCGCATCCACATCATCAACGCCGTCCTCGGCCCACTGCCCGTCACCGCCGGCACCGGCCACCGCGCGCACTGACCGCCACTCACTCCGACCGTGGCGGCAGCAGAGCCGCCAACGCGCGATTGGTCCGGTTGGCCCGAACCGCATCCCGCTGCTGCCCAGCCGTCACCTCGATGTACGTCTGCGACGACGCCAACGACGCATGCCCCAACAACCGCATGATCTCCGCCGCACTCGCCCCGTCCTCGGCCAGCCGCGTCGCGAACGTGTGCCGCAACGCGTGCAACCGCGCACCCCGCGGCACCCGGTCACCGATGCCCGCCCGCCGATAACACGACTCGACGAGATACTGCAGCCCACCCCGGCGCAACGGCTCACCACGCCGATCCACCAGCAACGCCGAGTCCGGGCGTACCGACCGCGAACCGAAACGCCGCACCCGACTGTCCAGGTAGTCCTTCAGCACCCGGTCCAGGTCCGCCTCGATCGGCACCACCCGGGGCCGCCCACCCTTCCCGAGCACCTCGATCCGCCGCTCACCAGGCCGACCACCCAGCGAGCCGACGCGCAACGCCAGCAACTCCGACAGGCGCAGCCCGGCGCAGAGCGCTACCGCCACCACCGCGACGTCCCGCTCCGGCCACGGGTCGCGCTGCCTGCCCTCATCCCGCGCGACGGACGCGAGCAGCACCTCGGGGGTGTCCGCGCCCCGCAACGGCTTTGGCTGGGGGAGTAGCGCCCGGGGTCGCCCGACCGCCGGCATCGGGTTACCGGCCACGACCCCGTCGGCCACCAGGAACGTGAAGAAACTGTTCCAGGTGGACCACGCCCGGTGCACCGACGCGGGCGCCCGGGGTGCGGCAAACCGGGCGAAGGCCGCCCGCATCACCCTGGGGGAGAGCTCGGTGATCGACAAGGCGTCCAGGGGGAGGGGAGTGGCGGCATCCTCGGCGACCAGGGCCGCCACCGCGAGCAGGTCCCGCCGGTACGCCGCCAGGGTGTGGGGGGAGGGCTTGCGGGTGGCGCGGGCGGTCAGGAACTCCTCGATCAGCACCGCGAGCGATTCGTCCTTTTTGTCATGCATAAGGGATATTATGCAGCATTTTCGGGTTTCCGGAAAGTGCCTCCTACAAGGACTGGACGGGGGGAGAGGTGCACCTGGTGAGGGGGTGCCAACCCTCCTGTAGACCTGCCCCAGATCTGGGGCGGACGGTGCCCACCCGAACGGATCGGTCTGACCGACGACGCGAACGACAGCCTCCAGTCGCGCGGGATGTCCACACGGCACCAACGGTCCCGACGCCCACCAGCGACGACGACCCCGCGCCGAACGTTCCCGTGCCCCGTTGCCGTGCTGTTCGCGTGCCCCGCGCATGGGGCAGCTCTACAGGCCCGGGGCAGCCACCTGCCGGCCGGCCCAAGCGCCGCAGCGTCCGAACCCGTGACGGCAGTCAGCACGGCCAGCCAGCAGGAACCCCACGTCACCCACCGGCTTCAACGCGCCGGCCGTAGCGCACGACGACGGGTCGCGCGGATCGAGAAGCACGTATCCTGCGCGGCATGACGCCGCCCGTCACCACCTGCCCACACTGCGGGCGACCCGGCACGGTCTTCGTGTATCAGGAGCCGGGCGAACCGACGGACCTGGTCTGCCCCGAGGGCCACCAGTGGCGGGCTGCCGGCCGACCTGGCTGGGCTCCCTGCGCGTCGCCGGCTGCCGTACCCGGACGCTACGGCGCGGACGGCACATCGACCTGGACGGAGCCCATGGACGTCGACAAGGACGGACGAACGTGGCGCATCGGCACCCCCCACGACGTCGCCTGGCTCGCCGGGCAGACCACGCAGGATTTCTCGATCACTACCGCGATCCCACCGGTGTTCGACGCCTACGCCACGTTCTATCCGCCGGAAGGTGTCGGTTTCGCCGCCCACGAGCGCGCCGTGGTGGACGAACTGGCGGGGTGCACCCCGGGCCAGCCCTGGTGGCTGGGCTATCTCGACACCGGCGCCCACGACGTCGTCTTCCCGAACGCCCCGAGGGTGTCCCTCTACTGGGACCATCCCTACGTGTTGGTCGAAGCTGGGCCCGAGCAGGCGCTCACCTGGAGGTCCGGCCACATGCGCGGCGACGGTCCATTGCCGGATCTGTTCTTCCCGGCGGATCGCTCCTGGCTGGTCTCCGCGCTGTGGGACGACACGTGGACCGACTTCGGTGGCAGCGCGGAGATGGTGGCGCGTCTGCGGCGCAATCCGCTGGTCAACGCCCGCCCCGTCGGGCCGGACGAGGACGCCTGCCCGCCCGGACTGACCCGCGAATGACAACGCTGGGGGGACCGTCAGATAACGCTACTTTACATAATGTGCATTATCGAATCAGCGTCCCGCCTCGTCCCGATGCACAGTGAGCGGTGCGTCAGCCTTCCGGGTGTCCGTCGTAGACGGCGCCTTGAGCCCGTCGAACTGGTCGGTACGTCACGCGGTTCCGACCAGATGTTCGCCGGCTGCGAGCGCCAGGCCGAGGCCCGAGCTAGCGCCGCGTGGTTACCGCCCCGACGCTCAATCTTCGAGCGCGCACGAGAGCAACCCGCGTTCGACTCAGCAATGAGGACTGACAGCAAGCGCGGCGCGCCTCCGCACGGATGAGCAGAACGACGGACGGTGATCAAAAGGTCGCGGGGTGCGTTCCTGCGTTCACGTCGCTACGATGAGTCAGCAGTCCGAGGCGAAGGGATCGTGTCCGCGTGCATTGTCCCGTCAGTGGAACCGCGTCCACGCCCGCGCCGAGGCACATTCTTCTGCTCTCCCCCGACCAGATTCGCACGCTCGCTCGACGGTGGGCGTTGATCCTGGCTGCCGTCGGGGCTGGTTTCGTCGTGGCCTTCCTGCTGCAGGACCCGGCCGCCGCGCACGGGCGTCACGACGGTTCCGGCGGCGAGCGTGATCAGCAGGCCGGTGTTCTGGTCGAGCGGGTCGTCCGGCTCGGTCTGGGCGAGGCTCCCGAGTGGCGCCGCCAGCAGGTCACGGCCGCGGTCGAAGGTCGTCCCGATGTGCCGGCCCGCGTCAGCAGGGTCGTCTCCCCCGCCGATGTCCGCCCGCCGGTCTCGTCACCGCGGCCTGGCGCACGTTCGTCCCGGTCGGCGCCGCTCCCCCGGGTCGACCAGGACGTGGTGCGCGGCGCGGCGCGCGACGGGGAACGCCTGCTGCGGCCCTCGTCGGAGACGGACGGTGGCGCGCGCCACCGTCCGGCCGGTACGTCCGGCAAGGTGCCGATCGGCGTTGATGCCGTCCGGGATCCCCGCCTGGCCGTGCTGCCCGTCGTGACCTCCACGGTGGGGCTGGTCGCCGATCGCTCGTCGCACGCCGTACACGCTGTGCTCGGCCCGACGGTCGGGCCTGTCGTCGTCGTGCTCGGCCGGGTCGTCGACGTCGCTCTCGGCGAGGTGGTCGTTCCGGCGTCTCCGCGGCTACCCGCTCCGGCGCCGGGACCGGCACGTCGTCAGCGCGCTCGGCTGGGGCACCCATTCGCTCGCCCCGCTGTCGTTCCGTGGCGCTACCTACTCCGGCGTGTTCACCCTGCTGCCG